>CAYYCA010000007.1:0-6724 GCA_964470265.1 uncultured Fimbriimonadales bacterium
CCCCCTTGACAAACCCTGTTGCTATAGGGTATAAATAAAATCGCGTTCAGCACTCGCGCCTTGCGAGTGCTAAATTTATGGCAGTTTGAACCTTCATCGGAGAAGGAGGTGTTGTGGAGATGCTGAAACCGATTGGCGATCGCGTCGTGGTACGACCGAAATCGGCTGAGGAGACCACTCAGAGCGGGATTATCCTGCCTGACACCGCGAAGGAGCGACCTCAGGAGGGCGAGGTCATGGCGGTTGGCACGGGGCGCATTATGGACGACGGTAAGGTCGTACCCCTTGAAGTGAAGGTTGGCGATAAGGTACTCTTTTCGAAGTATGGCGGTACAGAAATAAAAATCGGCGGCGAGGAGTATATTATCTTACGCGAAGATGATATTTTAGCGATACTGGAGAACTAAGCGCACGGAGGTGATAGCGAGCGATGGCTGCGAAGGAAATTTTATATACGGAGCAGGCGCGACAAGCGTTGGAGCGGGGCGTCGATACAATTGCAAATGCAGTTAAGGTCACTCTCGGACCGCGAGGCAGGAATGTTGTTTTGGAGAAGAAATTTGGTTCCCCGACCGTCATCAACGACGGCGTGACAATTGCGAAGGAGATTGAATTAGAAGACCGCTTTGAGAACATGGGCGCGCAACTCGTGCGCGAGGTGGCGTCCAAAACCAACGATGTCGCCGGCGACGGAACCACCACCGCTACCGTGCTGGCGCAAGCCATTTTCAAAGAGGGGCTGAAAGCCGTTGCTGCAGGCGCGAACCCGATGTATGTCAAGCGCGGCATCGATAAAGCCGTCGAAGCCGCCGTGAACTTCATCAAGCAAACTGCCACGCAGATCGAAGGGCGCGCCGCTGTGGAGCAAGTCGCAACCATCTCCGCGAACGACCCCAACATCGGCAAGGTGGTCGCCGACGCCATCGAGAAGGTCACCAAGGACGGCGTGATTACCGTCGAGGAGTCCAAAGGCACGGAGACCACGCTCGATGTGGTGGAAGGCATGCGCTTTGACCGCGGCTACATTTCGCCCTACTTCATCACCGACCCCGAGCGCATGGAAGCCGTGCTGGAGGAGCCGTACATCCTGCTCTACGAGAAGAAAATCAGCGCGGCGCAGGATTTGATCCCTGTGCTGGAGCAGGTAGTGCGCGCAGGCAAACCGCTGGTGGTCATCGCTGAGGATATGGAGGGCGAAGCGCTGGCGACGCTGGTGGTGAACAAACTGCGCGGCGTGTTCCAGTGCGCCGCCGTGAAAGCCCCCGGCTTCGGCGAGCGACGCAAGGCGATGATGGAAGACATCGCCATCCTCACGGGCGGCACCTTCATCACCGAAGATTTGGGCATCAAGCTGGAGAATGTGAAACTGGATCAGCTCGGACGCGCCGAGAAGGTGGTCATCGAGAAGGAGCATACGACCATCGTCGGCGGCAAGGGCAAGCCCGAGGCGATTCAGGGGCGCATCCAGCAAATCCGCAAGCAGATTGAGACCACCGAGTCGGACTACGACCGCGAGAAGCTGCAGGAGCGTCTGGCGAAGTTGGCGGGCGGCGTGGCGGTGATTAAAGTCGGCGCTGCCACTGAGACCGAGCTGAAGGAGAAGAAGGCGCGCTTTGAGGACGCCATCAACGCCACCAAAGCCGCGCTGGAAGAGGGCATCGTGCCCGGCGGCGGCGTGACGCTGGTGAACGCCATCAAAGCCATCGACGCGCTGCAGGTGGACGGCGATGAGAAAATCGGCGTGCATATCATCCGCCGCGCGCTCGAAGAGCCGCTGCGCCAAATCGCCAACAACGCGGGCGTGGAAGGCTCGGTCATCGTCGAGAAAGTTAAGGAATTGCCGCAAGGTCAGGGCTATAACGCCGCCACAGGCGAGTTCGTGAACATGATTGAGGCGGGCATCATCGACCCGGCGAAGGTGACGCGCACCGCGCTAGAGAACGCCGCGTCCATCGCCTCGATGCTGCTCACCACCGAAGCGCTCGTGGCGGAAGTGCCTGAGGAGAAGAACGGCAAGAAGACTTCACCATCCCCCTACTGACACACACAGACCACTCACCCCCCAATGGCCGGGGCTGAAAAGCCCCGGCATTTTTTTACTCACGCCCCCAATAGCCGATCGTACTCCGCATCATGGGTACCAATCCAAAACCACACCAGAAACTCGTCCTGTTCCACTGCTAACGCCCTGTGGGCAAGCCCAATCTGCACAGACCATAATAGATACGCTTCAGAGCCTGAAAAGGTTTCAGGGGCGCGTATTATCTGAGTCTGCCGCGCTTATTTCACAAAGCAACTGAATATCTTCCTGTGTCAGGCACGCTTTGGCGAACAGGTCGGGGCGCAGGGCGCGTGTAAGGCGCAGCTGCTCCTGGCGTCGCCAGCGCGCGATGGCGCCGTGATTGCCTGAGAGCAACACTGGGGGTACGCGCATCCCACGAAACACTTCAGGGCGCGTGTATTGCGGATAGCCCAGCAACCCGTCGGCGTAAGAGTCCTGCCCCAGCGATTCAGGCGAGTGAATTGCCCCCGGCAGCAAGCGCACGACCGAATCGATGAGAATGAGCGCGGGCAGCTCGCCCCCTGTCAACACATAGTCGCCGATACTAATCACATCAGTTGCAAGGTACTCGCGCACGCGGGCGTCCACCCCTTCATAGTGCCCACAGATTAGAATCAGATGTTCCTGCTCCGAGAACTCCTGCGCCGTCGCCTGCGTGTAGAGCTTTCCTTGCGGCTCGAGGAGAATTATACGGGTTTTGCCCTCACCCCCAACCCCTCTCCCACGCTGCGGGAGAGGGGAGATAGACTCCCCCTCTCCCACGCCGTGGGAGAGGGGGTCAGGGGGAGAGGGTGACAAACAAAACTCCACTGCCTTGAAAATCGGCTCAGGCTTCATCACCAGCCCTGCGCCGCCGCCGTAAGGCTCGTCGTCGGTCTTTTTATGCTTGCCTTCCGCGAAGTCGCGCAACTGAATCGCGCGAATCTGCACCAGCCCCCACTCCCGCGCGCGTCCCACGATACTGTAGCTGACGCCCGCCTCAATCACCTCGGGGAATAGGGTTATCACATCGATGCGTAGCACGCAGCGATTATACCCATGCTACAATTAACGGGGGAACCTGCATGGATCAACGCGCTGGCGTCGTACAACCGCATAGCACCGAGGCGGAAATGAGCGTCCTGGGGTCGATGATGCTCGACGCGGACGCCATCGAGAAGGTCATCGAATGGCTGAAGCCAGAGGACTTCTATCACCCTGCCCACCGCGTACTGATGGAGGTGATTCTCTCGCTTCAAGAGCGCAGAATGGCGGTGGATTTGCTCACGGTGCAGGAAGAGCTGCGGCGGCGCAACCAGCTGGAAGAGGTTGGGGGGCTGCCTGCGTTAGTGAACATCATCGAGAGCGTGCCGACCGCCGCGAACGCGGAATATTACGCTCGCATTGTGCAGGAGAAGGCAATCCTGCGCCGTCTGATGCGCGCCGCGCACGAGATTATCCGCCTTGTAGAAGAGCCTGAACTGGAAATCCAACAGATTCTCGATCAGGCGGAGCAGGCGGTCTATCAAGTCGCGGAACGCCAGGCAGGGCGCGAGTTTGCCAGCATGAACCACCTGCTGGTCGAGGTGCTGGGGCAGTTCGAAGATCGGATGCAGCGGTTGGAGGAGAATCCGAGTGGGGAGTTCCTGCTGGGTGTTTCCACAGGCTTCCGCGATCTGGATCGGGTGCTGTCGGGTCTGCAGCCGTCGGAGCTGATAATTTTGGCGGCGCGCCCCAGCGTGGGCAAGACCTCGCTGGCAATCAATATTGCCGAGCATGTCGCCATTCGGGGGAACAAGCCCGTCGCGATTTTCAGTCTGGAGATGGCGGCGGAGCAGCTGGTGCAGCGGATGCTCTGCTCGCAGGCGGCGGTCAGTGCGCAGCGACTGCGTCGTCTGCAACTGAATACAGACGAATGGGCAAGGATTCACGCCGCCGCCGACCGCCTGTTCAACGCGCCCATCTACATCGACGACACGAGCAGCCTCTCGCCGATGGAGATGCGCGCGAAGTGCCGTCGCCTCAAAGCGAAGCTCAACAATCGGGAACTTGGGCTGATTGTGGTGGACTATCTACAGTTGATGCGCTCGTCGAATCGGCGTGTGGAAAACCGCAATCAGGAGATTGGCGAAATCGCCCGCGCCCTCAAACAGATTGCCCGCGAGTTCCATGTCCCGGTGCTGGTGCTGTCGCAACTCTCGCGTTCGGTGGAACGGCGCGAGAACAAGCGCCCGATGCTCTCCGACCTGCGCGACAGCGGCTCGATCGAAGCGGAAGCCGATGTGGTGCTGTTCATCCACCGCGAGGAATACTACGGCGACAAGGACGCCGCGCCCATCGACCCGCCCCCTGGCTATGTGCGTCAGGAGGAGGTGGAACTGATTATCGCCAAGCAGCGCAACGGCCCGACGGGCAAAATCATCATGGCGTTCCAACCCGATTACTCGCGCTTCGTCGGCATCGACCGCGAGCATGCAGGGGTGTATTGAGCAGCTCGGATATGAACTCAGCCCCTGCAGCTTCGAACTCCGAGCTGCTAACACCCCTCCCCGAAGGCGAACAGTACTGCCAACAGGTCGGCGTCGTCCACCACGCCGTCGTAGTTCACATCGGCGCGGTCAAAGTAGCCCGTCGCGCCGAAGGCGAACAGCACAATCAGCAAGTCGGCGTCGTCCACGCAGCCGTCCAGCGTGATGTCCTCCAGACGACGATCGAAACGGGGCAGAACGGCAATCCATGCTTCGGACTGGTTATCGGGATTGTTGCCCGTGCCCACGATGACCGTGCCGTCGGCGGAGAAGGCGCGTACCTCCTCCAGTCGCCAGTTTGCGACCTCGGTCAGCCCTGCGTTCAGCAGCAGGTCTTTCACGCGGTACATCACGCCCTCGTGATCCCAGATGACCGCTTCTTTACCGATAGCGGATGTGCCGAACCCGCCGACGAGCCGTCCATCGGCAGTGACGGCGTAGGCGCGGCTGTCATAGGCGCCGCCTTCCAGCTCGCCCAGGCCGACCATGCCCGTCGCCTGCGTCCAGCGGAACGCTTCGATGCCACTGCCGCCGGGCGCGCGGCTCCAGCCAACTACAGTCGAGCCGTCCGCCGACACGCCATAAGCAAAGCTGAAAAAGTTAATCGCGCTCAAGCTGCCCAAAGGCTGCCAGTTGCCGTTCTCCCAACGGAACGCTTCGTTCTCGCCGTTCGCGGAAGTGCTGCGCCCCACAATCACGCGCCCGTCGGTCGAGATGTTCTGGGCGTAGCTCAAGAACCCGCCGCCGGGCAGGTCGCCCAGACCGATCATGCCTGTTGACTCAGTCCAGCGGAACGCCTCCTGCCCGTTTGCGGAACGGCTCCAGCCTGTCGCGATAGTACCGTCGCCCGAAACGCTGAACGCGAAACTCTGGAAAATGCCGCCTGGCAGATCGCCCAGCCCGACCATCTGACCCGTATCGCGTCGCCACAGGAACGCCTCCGTGCCCGCTGCAGAGCGTCCCTGCCCCACAATCACCGCGCCGTCAAACGAGACGCCCCACGCGATGCTGGTGAAAGTTCCGTCCGGTAGGTCGCCCATCGAAACCAAGCCAGTCTCGCGCGTCCAGTAGCAGGCTTCAGTGCCGTTCGCGGAGCTGCTCCAGCCTACTGCCACGCGTCCGTTCGCCGAAACGGAGAACAGATTGCTTGAGATACTCCCGCCCGGTAAATCGCCTGCGCCGTAAAACGCGGGCGTCTGCGCACTCGCCAACAACGCCCAGCTCAATCCAATCAATGCCAGAGTATGTCGCATCGTATCACCTCGCCTTTCGATAATACATTAATTGTACCTAATCTTCCCACAATTCGCCTCGTCTCAACCCGTCCAGCGTCATTGCCTTCAGATGCCCGTCCACGAACGCCACATTCGCGAAGCCGCCGACCACTTGATCGTTCCGAATCTGTCGGAAGTGGCGCGGGAAGACATGCCCGTAGCTGTCGGGGTTGAGCGGCGGCGCGCCGCGCCAGAAGCGGGGCGGCAACACCATGTAGTACCCCAACCAGCGATAGCCCGGCTCGACGCCCATGCGCGGCGGCTGCAGCGTCGCGCTCTCCACGAACATCAAGATCTCCGCCGGACGCTGCACGGCTGCCAGCGGTCTGCCCCAGAAGTATTCGGAATAAGTGGGATTCTCGCGGTCGCTGGGCGTGGTGAGATACAGCACATTGTAGCCCCACGCTGGGTTGCGCCCGAACACATAGTCAAAGTATTGATAGCTCGGCTGGCGGTATATCACCTCTGGCTCGTCGGGACACCAGAAGACCTGAGTCGATGGGACATAGGGACGCAGCAGGTGGGGCCACCACCTCAGACCGAATCGTCCATGCACGAGGGTCTCGTCATAGTCCTGCGTATACATCAGCGCCGCCATCGCGACCTGACGCAGATTGGAGGCACAGGTGGTCTGCCGCGCCTTCGCCCGCGCCTGCGCAAACACGGGAAACAGCATCGCCGCCAGAATTGCGATTATCGCGATTACGACCAGCAGTTCTATCAGCGTAAATCCTCGATGTTTCATTTACATTTACCCCCTGTTATACCGATTGGAAGAACATAGGCAGAGGTCGTCGGGGGGACGCCGACGCTACGAACGGGCGTCGTGTAGCGTCGGCGTCCCGCCGTCGCTGCCGCCGCGCCGTGCGTAGCGTTGGCGT
>CAYYCA010000007.1:6824-14528 GCA_964470265.1 uncultured Fimbriimonadales bacterium
GTAGCGTCGGCGTCCCGCCGTCGCTGCCGCCGCGCCGTGCGTAGCGTTGGCGTCCCCGCCGACGCGTCGGAAGCAGGGAGATTGGTTGGTGTACGACGGCGGGGACGCCGTCGCACCAGCGCCTCGCGAAGCAAGGAACCTCGCCATTTCTACTCTTCCTGCTCCCTACGATTTTGTCTATCAGCATCCGTTCCCGAAGTTGAACAGCACAGTGAGCAGGTCGGCGTCGTCCACAATCCCGTCGCCGTTCAAATCTGCCTGAGCGTTGTTCGAGCCGAAGTTGAACAGTACGGTGAGCAGGTCGGCGTCGTCGGTACAGCCGTCGCCCGTGACATCGCCTGCTACGCGGTAGACGATTTGCAGCACAGGACCGCGTCCGCCCCCGTCGTTGCGCGAGTAGAAACGGTAGAATCGCGTTCCCCCCTGTCCGCCGGGATCCATCCGCGATACGAAGCCGATACCCAGCTCGCCATTGTTCTGGTTCACGGCGGCGTTGAAGTACGGCTCGAACGCTTCCCTATTCAGCGGGATGGGAATCGCAAACGACGCGTCGGCTCGGTAGTTGGTCATCAGGCTTTCGCCGAGAATCGTTGCGCCGACTTCGGGGTTGTCGGGCGCGTCGTAGTTCCAGCTTTGCTCAGTGAAGTTCGTATGGCTCAAGGGGCGCGCTTCCAGGGGGAACTGCTCGCCCTCCTGCTGCGTGTAGCCTGGCGGCGCCGTCTGCACGACAGTAATCTGAGCGCGAATCACCTGATACTGCCTGCCCGCAGGAATGCCGTCCAATCGCCACTTCGCCAGCGAGTAGGAGAAGTTCAGCGCGGGGCGCGCTCCTGTGGGGTCAACTGCGTGCTGCCCGTCGCCCCACACGCGCAAAATCGGGGTAAAAGCAGGATTGAATGTCTGATCGTAGTACCAGACATCGTCCGTCGGCTGTGCCTGATAGGTTTGCTGCGCCAAAGCGCAGAGACAGAAGCTCAAACTCAATAAAATCACACTCGTTCGCATACTAAACCTCCGCTATTTGTTTTCTGCTTGTGGTTTGGACAGTCTTGTCCAAGCGCGTAACACGGGCAGTCTTGTCCAAGCGTGTGGCGCGGACAGGAGTGTCCGTGCTACGCGAATATTGTGGGATTTTTCACAAGCGAAATGCTACTCGTGCGGCGACAATTATTTGTGGGCGGGCGACATCCAGCCTCTGGGCTGTGTCAGAAAATCGAGAACGATGGCTTCGTGGGGTATCCTATAGGCGATGACAACGGCGCTGCCGCCCCGCGCGACAGGCGACGCGCCTGTGGGGGCGAGGCTGCTGTATCGAAGCGACCACGCGCTGGTGTACGAGCGGCGGTTCTACTCCGACGACCCGCTCGCAACGCAGGAGTTCGACGGCGAGACGGGGTGGGCGGAGTTTGTGTTGAGTCTGCGTCCGCCTGACCCCGAACACCTGACCTGTCCGCGCACCCTACGCAGCGATGTGCGCTACCTGCACCACCACCTGATTGTGCGTCTTGCGCCGGAGTATCTGCGCCGACTGCTCGCGCCCGACGCCGAGCGTGTGCTGCCCGATTTGCAACCCTTCGTGCGGGGCGAGGCGGCGCTGCCGCAGACGCTCTATCTCCTTGTCAACAACCCCCTGCTGCATGGCGTAGTGGAGTCGCTGCTCACCCCGCCGCCAGTGGGAAGCCTGCGCCTGTTCTACGAAGGCAAGTTGCGCGAGCTGGTCGCGTTTCTATGTTTTTCGGAGCCAGAGGTGGTCGCGGCGCACGACGACGCGCGCCTGCGCACTGCGCTGGAGTATCTGCAGAGCCACCTGAGCGACCCCGACGCGCTGCAGAAGGTCTCCGAGCGGTTGTGTGTCAGCCCGCGCCAGTGTCAGCGGCTGTTTCGTGTGGCGATGGGCTGCTCGCCTTCGGAGTATCTGACCGAGCTGCGCCTGCGCCGCGCGGCGACCCTGCTGGTCAGCACGAACTTGAGCGTCTCGGAGATCGCACTGGAGGTCGGCTACCTAAGCCTGAGCCACTTCTCGCGCGTGTTCCGTGAGCGATTCGGCAAGACCCCCCGCGCCTTCCGCCAGAACCCGACGCTCAGCGTGGATGAGCTGCAGATGAAGTGAGTGAATCCGCGCGGGTTAGCGCGCCTGGTAAATCAAAGGGCGATAGCGAGGGCGAGGAACAGGCTTTCCCAGCGATTGCGCAGCTTCGATCCATGCTTGCTTGGCAATCTGCACCTCCCGCAGCGCCTCCTCAGGAGTCGCGCCAAATGCGGAACAACCGGGCAAGTCGGGTATGTCTGCGGTATAGCCCCCGTCCTCGTCGCTATAGAAGATATTGATATGGTAATCTTTCATTCCGCCTCGTCCTCCAGACTCAAATTATACTCTCGACAATCTTCAGAAACTGTTTGATCTGGTAGGGTTTTGCCTTACCATCCACCTCCTGAAGGTTAAGTAGTTCGGGAATATCAGGATGGGTCAGTATATGATGAATCCCACTTACGCGCCCAAGGCGAAACCCGTATGTCTGTGCCAACCGAGTCATATCATCAAAGCGTATACTTTTCGATCCCGCAAGAATCTTCTGTAGCGTCTTGCGTGGTTTCATGCGTGGATTGTACCTCAAAGCGCGTGAGTCGTTTTTCGACCGGCGAGTCAAATCCTCCCTCGCAGGGTATAATCCCCTCGCGAAGGAGGCGACTTATCGATGAAGGTATTAGTTTCAGTGAAGCGAGTGCCTGACCCATACGCCAAAATCAGCCCGAACGCGACGGGAACTGACATCAACCGCGACGGGCTGCAGATGGCGGTCAACCCCTTTGATGAGATAGCGTTAGAAGAAGCGATACGCCTGAAGGAAGCGGGGAAAGCAACGGAGGTGGTCGCCGTGTCCATCGGCGGCGCGGAGTGTCAGGAGCAGTTGCGCACCGCGCTGGCGATGGGCGCAGATCGCGCGATTCTGGTGCAGACCGACGAGCCGCTCGATGCGCCCAGCGTCGCCAAACTCCTCGCCGCCGTGTTCCGACGCGAGCAGCCCAGCCTGATGCTGATGGGCAAGCAAGCCATCGATATGGATGAAAATCAGGTCGGGCAGATGCTGGCGGCGATTTTGGATTTACCTCAGGCGACCTTCGCTTCGAAAATCACCCTCGAAAACGGCGGCGCGACAGTGGAGCGCGAGACAGACAACGGCATCGAAACGATTCGCGTGCCCCTTCCTGCGATTATCACGGCGGATTTGCGCCTGAACGAGCCGCGTTATGTCGCGCTGACGGGCATCGTACGCGCCCGAAGTAAGCCCCTGGAGACGATTACCCCCGCCGATCTCGGCGTGCAGACGCGAGCGCGTGTGCGCCTGACGCAGGTCGAAGCCCCGCCCGCGCGCAAAGCGGGTAAGCGCGTGAGCGATGTGCAGGAACTGGTGCGCCTGCTGCGCGAGGAGGCGCGCGTCATCTGAATAAGGAGGCGAGAGGATGAAGATTTTAATTGTTGCAGAGACCGACGGCGGACGCATTTCGGAGAAGACCCTGCCCGCGATTGCATTCGCCCAGCAGAAAGCCCCCGACCACTTCACGATTCTGGCAATCGGCGACAACCTGCAGGGCGTGGAGAACCTTACCACCTACGGCGCGCAGGCAGTGCTGACTGTGAACCATCCTGTGCTGGCGAAGCCGCTGGCGGAACGCTACGCGCCTGTGGTCGCCCATTACGCGCAGCAACTCGGCGTAGACGCGATTGTGGCGACCACCACCACCTTCAGTCGCGACCTGCTGGCGCGTGTCGCGGGGTTGCTCGACGCGCCGATGCTCAGCGACATTACCGCGCTGGAGAGCGCGAACGGCAAACTGGTCGCGAAACGCCCCATCTACTCGGCGAATCTGATTGGCACTTTCGAAGTGGAGGGCAGCCCTGTGGTGATGACCGTGCGCGGTCCTGCATGGGGCAAGCCTGAGCCGAAAGGCGCGTCGTCGCCCGTGCAGAACGCCGAAGCTCCCGCGAACATCCCGACGCGCTCCGAGTGGCTCAGCCTGCAGGGGAGCGGCGGCGGACGCCCCGACCTGACGCAGGCGCGGGTGGTGGTCTCAGGCGGACGCCCGCTGAAAGACCCCGAAACTTTTGAAAAATACATCGGCGGACTGGCGGACGCGCTCGGCGGGGCGGTCGGCGCAACCCGCGCGGCGGTCGACGCGGGCATCGCCCCCAACGAACTGCAGGTCGGGCAAACGGGCAAGACCGTCGCGCCCGAACTCTACATCGCCGTCGCTGTGTCAGGCTCCGTGCAACATCTGGCAGGCATGAAGGACTCCAAAGTCATCGTCGCCATCAATATCGACCCCGAAGCGCCTATCTTTCAGGTTGCAGACTACGGGCTGGTGGCGGACCTATATCAGGTCGTGCCCGAGCTGACGGAGTTGCTGAAGAACAGCAAAGGCTGAACTCCCCCTGCGCCCCTGAGTTGAATCATCCGCTCAGGGGCGACTCAGCGGACGTAGGCGCAGGCTTCGCTCCGTTGTCAATCGCCCTACGCCCTCATCGGCAAGGAAGCGCATTTTATACCGAATGGGGTTTCAGGTGTCGCAATTTCGCCCTCACCCCCTGCCCCCCTCCTGACAAGGGTACAACACTCTACCTCAACCCCCTCCCTAAGGTTCCCCCTACGACGTAGGGGGAACCGAGCCGCTTTTCGGGTCCCCTCGCGAAGCGGGGGGAACCTTAAGGAGGGGGGCAAAACCGTGCGGAAAGGCGACGATTTAATCTTTGAGGGACTTACCAACTGGGTTTTTTCAAGTGAATCGTCGGCGGGACGCCGACGCTACGAACGCACTTCGCGTAGCGTCGGCGTCCCGCCGACGATTCGCACTACTTGAACTCCCAATCGGTATAAGTCGCCCCTCCCGCAGGATTCCCTGTCTCACAATCGAACTTTTCCAAAAGGAGGCGCAGCGATGCGTATCGTGAATATCAAACTGCAGTTGCTGGAGTACCCGTTGGAGACGCCGTTTTATCCTTCCTGGCTGCCGGGCTACCCCCAAACAGCGCATCGGGTCAATCTGCTCACACTGGAAACAGACGAGGGGATTAAGGGCTATGCCGCGGGCGTGGCGTTCACGCGCGAGGGAACCTGCCTTGATCAGCTGCTCATGCCGTTTCTGTTCGGGCGCGACCCGATGAATGTGGAGGAAGTGATTCAGATTGCGCGCTCGGCGACCTTTCTCGGCTTGCGCCTGTGGTGGATTGAAATGGCGTTCTGGGACATCATCGGCAAAGCGTTAGGACAACCGGTGTATCGCTTGCTTGGAGGCTATCAGGATCGAGTGAAAGCCTACGCCAGCACGGGCGAGCTGCGCGACAAGGAAGCGCGGCTGGACTATGTTGCACAAATCCGCGAGATGGGCATTCGCGCGGTCAAACTTCGCTTCCACAGCTGGGACTGGCGCGAGGATATGGCGGTCGCCCGCGCCGTGCGAGCGCAGTATCCCGATATGGACATCATGGTCGACGCGAACATGGGCTGGCGCGTTGCGGGGATGGCGCCCGCCCCCAAGTGGGATGTACCGACCGCGCTGCGCGTGGCGGAGGAGCTCGCCGAGTTGGGCGTACGCTGGCTGGAAGAGCCGCTGGACAAAAACGACTACGAGGGCTACCGCCGCCTGCGAGAAAAATCGCCCGTCGCGCTCGCCAGCGGCGAGATGAATCAAGACCTACACGAGTTCCGCGAATACCTGGTTCGCGACGCGCTGGACATTCTACAACCCGATGTCGCGCTCTCCTGCGGAATCCTGATGGGCAAGAAGATTGCTGGCATGGCAGAGGCGTTCGGCAAGCAGATTGCGCCGCACACATGGACAAGCGGGCTGGGACTCGCGGCGAACCTCCAGCTGATGGGCGCATGCCCGAACTGCGAATGGGCGGAGTTTCCCTACGAGCCGCCCGGCTGGGACCTCAAAGCGCGCGACTTCTTCCTGACCGAGCCAATCACGCCCGACGCTGAGGGCTATATCCCCGTCCCCAGCAAGCCTGGGTTGGGCGTGGAAGTGGACGAGGAAGCCGTTCAGCGGTACACAGTCGCATAGGAGCTACTTGTCGCGCTCGACGGCGTAGCGCGCCAGCCAGCGCAGCGGCTCGGCGCGCTCGTCGAACCCCTGCAGGGCGTTCAGGGCGTCCTGCAGTGCCTGTTGTGCGTGCGCGCGGGCGGTCTCAACGCCGAACAAGGCAGTGTAGGTCGCTTTGCGCTGGGCGCGGTCGGAGCCAGCGGGCTTGCCTATCTGCTCCGTGGGCGCGATCTCGTCCAGGATGTCGTCGGTAATCTGGAACGCCAAGCCCAGTGCGCGGCTGTAGGCGTCCAGCGCGCTCAGCGCAGGTTCGTCTGCGTCCATGAGCAGCGCGCCCGACAGCACGCTGGCGCGAATCAGTGCGCCCGTTTTGTGCGTGTGAATGAACCGCAGCGTCGCTTCTGAGACTGCCTGCCCCTCGTTCAGAATATCTTCCACCTGCCCGCCGCACATGCCTTGCACGCCTGAGGCTTCTGCAATCAGGCGCAGGGTCTTCACGACGCGTTCAGGGGGGCTGAATCGCGCCTGCTCGGCGATGAGTTCGAACGCTTTGGCGAACAGCGCGTCGCCCGCAAGGATTGCCATCGCCTCACCGTATTGAACCCACGCCGTGGGCTGCCCGCGTCGTAGGCGGTCGTTGTCCATCGCGGGCAGGTCGTCATGCACGAGGCTGAAGGCGTGGATTAGCTCCAGCGCACAGGCGGTGGGGAGAACCTGCTCGGCGTCGCCCCCCGTCGCTTCGGCGGCGGCGATGCAGAGTATCGGGCGCAGCCGCTTGCCCGCGCTGAGCGTCGCGTAGCGCATCGCGTCGGGCAGGATCCGCGGCGAGGGCAGATTGTAGGATAGATACTTTTCCAGCGCTTTATCTACACGCGCCCTGCGTGGGCGTAGATACTCTTCCAGCCGCGCCCGCCAGTCCATAGCATGAGGATACCCCTTGACACGGGGCGTCTGGTATAATCCCCATTCCATCGCGATGCAACTGTTTCTGGGCGCGCCGTATCGGGCGTTGATTGAGGCGTCACGCCGCGCGCTGGGGAATCAGCCCAGACTTCTGCTGCCGTCGGGCGCGGCGCGACTGTTCGGGGAAGCAAGCCTCGAGGGAACCGACTGGTATGGCTTCCTGCGCTCGCTGACGGGCGTCGCGCTCGTGACACAGCCCGGTCCCGAAATGATTGCCCTGCTGGGCGAGGTATGTGAGCAGGCTCTTACCCCGCAGAGCTACTTCGGCAAAGTGCGCCGCTCACCCCGCTTTCACAGCGCGCTCGCGCACAACTTCTGCCGCTGGAGCATGGACGGCTTGACGCCCGACCTGCTGGAGCGGGGCGCACAGGCGGTGCAGGAACAGTATGCACACATCGCCGCGCTGGATGACGACGATTTGCAAGCGGAATGGCGACGCAAAACGGAGGAGCTGGCGTTGCTCTGGCGGGCGTGGCGACGCGCTTTAGATGAAGCGGGGCTGCCCGAACCGCTGCGTATCCGCCACGCGCTGCTCAACGCCCTGAACGCCGTAGACCGCCCGCCGCCCATCCTGCTTGCGGGCTTTACCGAACTCACCGCGCTGGATCTGGAGGCGTTGCGTCTCCTCGATAGCAAAGCGCAGGTCGCGATGGCGCTCTTGTACGACCCTGCACAACCAGAAAAGTATGCGCTGACCGA
>CAYYCA010000007.1:14628-16697 GCA_964470265.1 uncultured Fimbriimonadales bacterium
GAGACCGTCGCGCGGGAGATTCTGAAACTGCAGGACGCAGGCGTGGCGTATGGCGAAATTGCCCTGCTAATCCGGCAGCCCGAATCGATTCTGGAGACGCTGGAGACGATTTTCACGCGCTACGGTATCCCCCTGCAGGGTGAGGTTTCGCTGCCGCTGGAGCGGTCGTGGCGTGTGCGCTGGCTGATGGACGGCTTGCGCCTGCTTGCAGGCGTCGGGGAGGGCGAGGACTGGCTCCAGTGGCTCGCGCATCCCGCGCACCGAATCGATTCGCTAGCGTTGCGCAGCCTGCGTCAGCAGACCCGCCGCCACATTCCTGCCTCACAGTGGCTGGAGCGCGCCCTGCAACGCACTGCTGACCCCGACCTGCATCGACTGCTGCATGAACTGAACGCGCTGCGCCAGACGCTCGCCGCCGACCTGCCCCAGACCGCCCGCCAATTGATTCTCAGGCTCGGCGACACAAGTGAGCGCGAATCCGACCTGAGCGAGTGGCTCCGCCTCATCGACGCCTACGCCCGCGCGTGGCGACAGCGCACGCCCGCCCAGTCAGTGGAGCTACTGGAGCGTCTGGTCAGCGGAGCGCGATATACCCGACGGCTGGGCAGTGAAGGCGTGCGCCTGCTGCCGATGGAATACGCCGATCTGGTCGGGGCGCGGGCGGCGTTCGTGTTGCAGGTGCTGGAAGGGACGCTCCCGCGCCGCCATCCCGACGACCCGTTCCTTCGTGAGACGGAGCGCCGCGCGCTCAATCAGGCTTTGCAAGCGGAGCGTGTGTACCTGCCCACCCGCGCCGACTATCAGGCAGGCGAGCCGATGCTGTTTCAGCGCATCCTGCACACGGCGCAGGAACGCCTCTACCTGAGCTATCCCCGCACCCAGAACAGCGACAGCGATGCACTGCCCTCGTTCTATCTGGAGGAACTCAAAGCCGCGCGCGGCGACGCCCTCACGACGCGATTCTACAGCCTGGAACAGATTACCCCTGAACCCGACGACTGCCTGCATCCCTACGACCAGTCGCTGGCGAACCCGACGGACTACATCGAGCCTCCGCTGCTCCTGCGCCGTGAAACGCTGCGCGCGACGGCGGCGCAGACCGACCGCCGCTTCAGCGTCACGGAGCTGGAGACGCTGGTTCGCTGCCCGTTTGAGCATTTCGCGCGCTACATTTTACGGCTGCGCCCTCTGCGCCGCGACCTGAGCGCGCTGGATGTGGGCACGGTCGCGCACAGTGCGCTCTGTCGGGCAGTGCGTCAGTCGCCGCGCCGCCGAAATACGCAGGAGTGGATTGAGGCGTTGACGGCGCATTTGATGGCGATTCTCGGCGAGGGCGCGCCCGACCTGCCTGAGTGGCAGGCGCAGGTGCTGTACGCGCTCGCCCAACGGCTCCTGCGCCGCTTCGGCGGACGCGAGCCGCGCTATCAGGAGCAGTTCGGCGTGATACCGTTCGCCTGCGAGTGGGCGTTCGGCGACGCGGAAGCCGACGACGAAGAGCGGACCCGCACAGAGCCGCTGCACAACCAGCAGGCTCCCCGCGCCGTCGCCTATTGCCTCAATAACGGACAGCAGATCCAGCTGCGCGGCGTTATCGACCGCATCGACCTCAGCCCCGACAGGCGCATCGCGCTGGTGCTGGACTACAAACTGGGGGGCGCACCCTCCAAAAACGACTTCACCGACGGACGCGCGATTCAGGGCTTGCTCTACCTCCACGCCATCAAGACGATGTTGCCCAACGCGCAGGTTGTGCTGGCGTATGACCGTTTGAAAGCAGCGCAGCGCGTGCGATTCGTGCCGAACATGACCGAGCTGGTACAGCGGTTCAAGCGTCTGGAGGATGAGGATTCACAGAATTGCGTCGTGGTGGGATTAGCGCAGTGGCGTCAGGCGGAGCAGAAGTTGCGGAACCTGCTCACTCAGGCAATCGCGGGGCTGCGCGCCGCCGTGATTGAGCCGACGCCGGGCGACCACTGCCGCCGCTGCGCGTTCGGCGACCTCTGCCGCAGGGCGCGGGGGTAAGGGTTATATCAAGTCGTCCCAGTCGTCGGCGGGGACGCCGACGCTAC
>CAYYCA010000007.1:16797-20392 GCA_964470265.1 uncultured Fimbriimonadales bacterium
GTTGGCGTCCCCGCCGACGAGCCGTTCCTGCGTAGCGTCGGCGTCCCGCCGACGAACCGCACAGCTCGCCCCCCCATTAGCATCAGTATCTCACTTCGGCGTAAACGACGCGCTCCACGCCGCTGTAGTCGCGTCGAACCTGAGGATTGGGAAAGCCCCAGCGCGGCAACTGCTCCATTAGCAACGGCGCGAGGCGTGGGCTGGTCTCGAACGCCAGCAGCCCCGGCGAGCGTAAAACCCGCGCGGCGTCCTGCGCGATACGGCGATAGGGCAGCAACGGATCCTCGGCGGGAACCAGCAGCGCGGCGCGCGGCTCATAACGCGTAATCTCGGGCTGCAGCGCGTCCCACTCGTCGGGCAACACATACGGCGGGTTGCTCAGCACAGCGTTCACCGAGCGCGGGCGCAACCCGGCGAGCCAGTCGCCCTGAACCAGCATCAGGCGCGTCTCCAATCTTAGTTTGCGTCGATTAATCTGCGCGATATGCAGGGCGCGACGGCTCCGATCGATTCCCACGCCGAGCCACTGAGGCGCGTGCTTCAGGCAGGCAATCGCAACCGCGCCGCTGCCCGTGCCTGCGTCTACAAGGATTGGGAAGCCCTCGCCCCCTGACTCCCACCCCAAAAACAACTCCACCAGCAGCTCCGTCTCTGGACGCGGGATCAGCGCGCCGCGCCCGACGGTCAGCTCCAGCCCATAAAACCATGCGCGGCGCGTGATGTACGCCAGCGGCTCGCGTCGGGCGCGACGCCGAACCCAGCATTCGAACCGCCGCAACTGCCGTTCGGCAAGCGCGGCTTCGGGATGGGCGATGAGCTTTGCCCGCTCCCAGCCCAGACACGCTGCGAGCAGAATCTCCGCCTCGCGCCGCGCATCGGCAACATCCGCGCCCTGCAGCATCCCCTGCGCCCAGACGAGCGCATCCCCAACGGTCATCCGCACGGTAGGATACCTGTCCGTCGCATAACTGGTATAATCCCTTCCGTGTCCACTATTCTGCTGGGCGTTTCGGGCAGTATCGCGGCGTATCGGGCGTGCGATGTCGCGCGGGAGCTGATGCACGCAGGGCATACCGTGCGCGTGGCGATGACCCACAGCGCGACGCGCCTGATTAGCCCCGACACCTTCGCCGCGCTCACGGGCAACCCTGTCGTCGTCGATGTGTTCGACGAGCCAGAGCCGGGACAAATTGCCCACATCCGCCTTGCTCAGGAAGCCGATTTAGTCCTGATTGCGCCTGCTACAGCGCACACCCTCGCGCGGCTCGCGTTAGGACTGGCAGACGACATGCTCACAACGATTGCGCTGGCGACCCGCGCGCCGATTCTAATCGCGCCCGCGATGAACCCTGCGATGTGGACGCACCCCGCGACGCAGGCGCATGTGCAGACTCTGCAGGCGCGCGGGGTGGAGTTCATCGACCCGACCTACGGCATGATGGCGTGCGGCGACGAGGGTTGGGGCAAAATCGCCGATACGCCCGTGATTGTGCAAGCCGTGCAGCAACGCCTGCAACGCACGCAGGATCTCAGGGGCGTGCGCGTGCTGATTACGGCGGGCCCCACCTACGAGCCGATTGACCCGGTGCGCTTCGTGGGCAATCGCTCCAGCGGCAAGATGGGCTATGCGGTTGCCGAAGCCGCGCGGGCGCACGGCGCAGAAGTCACGCTGATTTCGGGACCAACCGCGCTCCCGACCCCTGCAGGCGTGAAATTAGTTCGTGTGCAGACCGCGCAGCAGATGTTCGACGCAGTCCAGGAGGCGTTCGACGCCTGCGATGTGTTCATCGCGACTGCCGCCGTCGCCGACTATCGCCCCGAACGCGCCCTCCCCAGCAAGCGCAAACGCAACTCCCAGCAGTGGACGCTGCGCATGGTCGCCAACCCCGATATTCTCGGCACTGTGGCGCAACGCAAGGGCAACCGACTGGTCGTCGGATTTGCCGCCGAGACCGACAAAGCCCTGCAGCATGCCCAAGAGAAACTGCAGCGCAAGAATCTCGACCTGATTGCTGTGAACGATGTGCTGGAGCCAGGCAGCGGGTTTGAAGTAGACACGAACCGTCTGACGCTGATTTACGCCGACGGGCGCATCGAGCCGCTCCCGCTGATGAGCAAGCGCGAGTGCGGCGAGCGGTTGATTCAGGCGATACGGGAATTGCTATTTCAGAGGGGTATACTCCAAGTCGGACGACATCGCGAGCGTGAAGATTGAGATCGCCGAAAGGGTGTTGGATTACTTCCACCAGCGATGGGGGCGACCGTGAAGGTACGAGACGAAGTAGTGGATTTGTTCATTACCAGCGCGCTGCCGACCATCGTTGAACGGCTTCAGCCTGAGCTGGTGCTGGTTTTCGGCTCGCGTGTGCGAGGCGAGGCGCACGCAGGGTCAGACCTCGATGTGATTGTCGTGGCGCAGGCATTTGCAGACATTCCCTTTCTGAAACGGATGCCGATGTTGCTGCGGCTCGCGCGGTTCCCGCGCCACATCGACTTTCTCTGCTATACCCCTGAGGAGTTCGAGCAAGTGCGCAGCGTCTCGGCAGTAGTAAATGACGCCCTGCGCGAGGGCGAGGTCGTTTATCGAGGGCGTGAAACTGCCCTCGCGCAGGAGATCACTACTTCATAGCCGGCAAACTCGGCGGGAAGCGTGAGCCGTCAGGCTGATTCCACTGATTGCCCTTGCCCGTCATATCCCAGAGCAGGTCAACAGGCGGGATTCCAAACCGCTTGAGCCGCTCGTCGGGGTCTTTGGCGTTGTCGCGCAGGATATTGTTGTAGATGCGATTCCCGTCGGGGTTCGGCTCCACATCGAGCGGCGTCGGCTCAGGGAAAATCTGCCGCAGGCTAATTACCATCACCCCGAAAGTGCCGTTGCCCACGATCTCGTTCTCGTACACTTCCGTATTGTCCGCCGCAAGAATCATAATTCCCGTGCCTTTCAGCACATTGCTCACAATCGCTTCGGGGTCGGCGAAGTTGGGCGTGTTGTTGTTAATCACCCGATTGCGTCGCACGATACAACCGTCCTGCACTTTGGAGGGGTTGAACGGCAGCAGGAACACCAGGATCCCGCCCGTGTTGTGATGCACATAGTTGTCCTCCACGACGGCGTTCACGCAGTTTTCGATCTCGATGCCCGTCACATTCTGGAACGCCTCGTTGCGCCGCACGACGATATTGCGCGACTGCCCAACATAGATGCCGGCGTCCTTCGCGCCCGACACTTTGCAGTCCTCCACCAGCACGCCGTCGCATTCGATGGGGTACACGCCATAGAGACCTGTGTTGTGCAGTACGAGGTTGCGATAGACGACATTGCGGGCTTTATGCACTACTACGCCGTTGCCCTGATAGTTGCGGATTTCGAGGTTCAGTACCTTAAAGTCGTTGCCCAGCCCTGAAATCGCGTCGGGCAGGATGTTCCGTCCGTCCAGGATGGGGCGTTTGCCGTTCTGGATGACACCCTCGATGGTCACGCCGTGGTGGATGACCAGCACATTCTCGTGGTAGGTTCCGGGGTAGATGCGCACGACGCCGTTGCGTCCTGCTTTATCGACGGCTTCCTGAATGCTCTCGCCGGGTCGCACCTCCA
>CAYYCA010000008.1:0-19928 GCA_964470265.1 uncultured Fimbriimonadales bacterium
TCGTCGGCGGGGACGCCGACGCTACGAAGTCACTCTGCGTAGCGTCGGCGTCCCCGCCGACGAGAAATTGACCCCCCCGCAAGTCCATTACCCAGTCGCCCCACTCCGGACTATGCAGGGGCAAATAACGCGGACTGCTGCGCACAAAAATAAACCCCAGTGCGTCTGCGCCCGCCTCGACCGCCGCCTGGGCGTCCTGCAGGTTCGTCAGACCGCAAATCTTGACCCACATCGCTTAGCCCAGCCGATTCAGACGCACGCGATAGACCGTCGGCTGTCCGTCGCGGGGCGCGCCGCTGCGCGTAAAGGCGTAGTGAATCTGGTCTTGCGGGCTGCAGTTCGGCGCGGGCGGCGCAAGCACGCTGCACCTGCCCTGCCACTCCACCAGCAAGCCGTCCTGACGCGGATCCACCTGATCAAGGTTCGTGAGCGGCTCGTAAGACTCCACCAGGTAAACCACATACTTGAGCGTGGGCAGCTCGCTGGCGTCGATGGGCGGATGGTAGGGGTCTAACAGCGCAGCGCGAGTAGCGTGATAGATAATCTCATGGGCGCGAGTGGGCTGCAGCGCCTGCAGGCTGCCCATCAGTCCGCGCAGCTGGTCGCCCTGATAGAGCGCCACGAACACGCTACCCGGTTCGCGGAGCAAGCTGGGCAGGTGTTTCAGATCGGGTTCAATCCGTGCGCCGTCCAGCACCATGCGCTCGACGGCGGTCTGCGCCAGCCGCAGACACTCCTGTTCGAGATTGGGGCGCGTGTTGCGGAACTGGAGCTTTGGCTCCACGCCGTGCCAAATCCGCCAGAGGTTAGAGCGATGTTTCCAGATGACAATCGCCGCCGCCGCCGTGAGGATGCCCACTGCGGGCAGCGAATGCCCCCAGAAATACGCCGCGACCGGAACCGTCGCCGCCGCCAGCACCGAGCCGAGCGAGACCCAGCGCGTCAGCAGGAAAGCGACCAGCCACACAGGGAACGCTACTGCCACCGTGAGGGGCGACGCCGCCAGCAGCGCGCCCAGCCCCGTCGCGATGCCCTTACCCCCCTTGAAGCCGACCAGCGGCGAGAAGGTATGTCCCAGAATCGCCGCCACACCCACCAGAATCGCCGCCACATCGTCCGCCCCCGCGCGAATCGCAATCCAGGTCGGCAAAAACCCTTTCAGCGCATCGAGCAACAGCACGGTGATACCAACCTTCGCGCCCAGCACGCGAAACACATTCGTCGCGCCGATGTTGCCGCTGCCCACCGTGCGGATATCAATCCCGCGCAGTCGCGCCGCCCAGTAGCCGAACGGCAGTGCGCCCACCCAAAACGCGGCAATCACAGCAACCAGCAGAACCTCGAACGCCATCGCGGGGAGAATTATACCGCTTCACTCGTCCCCCAGCATCGATTGAAGGGCGCGCTCTGAAAAGCGAAGGTAATCCCTCTGCTCTAACTGCCGTATCCAAGCTAAGGACTGAGCGAATACCGCTTCCTCAGGAGTCGGCGTGAGAATCCTAATCCTACCTTGCTGATGTTCATCTTGTAAGCGCAGCGCGTAGTCTCGCTGTAGTTTGGCGCTGTACCCTATTTCCGCCCACACGCTGTCCGCGACACACACCTGTTCAACCTTAAACAACGAGAGTATCGGAGGGACACGATCCACCTTTGAGAACGCCGAGAGAACATCAGTATCCGCGAGGATTATGCGTTCCATGAGCGAATGAGTTCCGCGTTTTTACGCGCAGTTTCTGGGTCTGCGTCAATTATTCGCTCGACGCCCTCCGAAGCAAGGAGTTCTTTCATCCCCTCGATATCGAGTCCTGCAATCTCGGCGGCGCGTGAAAGAGTGACCTTATCCTCACGATAGAGCCTGACGGCAAGACTGCGTCGAAGGGAAGGATTCGCAAGCAGCAATACTTCGAGCGCGTGCCTGATTAACTCCCGCGAGTCTGAGTACGCGCCCGTTCGGACAATCGCATCGATATCCTCGTCCAGCGTATCGGGATTCAGTATCGCCGCCATATCCAAATTATACTGCTTTAGCCTTCCCCTCAATCAGGTATACTTCCTCCCGCAACAAGGAGGGCAGTCATGCGCAGGATAGCGGCGATGCTGTTGCTGGGTCTCTCTGTATTGAGCGGCTCTACGCAAACGAAGTTGACCATCGCGCCCATCGTGGCAACCCCCAATCCCAATCTCCTCCGAAATGCAAGTTTTGAAGCGGTAGAGAACAATCTTCCCGTCGGCTGGGTCTGGGATAAGCGCAATACCGACTCCGCTGTGCAGGTCGTCGCGGAGGCGGGCGCGACGGGGCAGGTATGTCTTAAGTTCACCAACACGACCCCCTTCGGCGCGGAGGTGTACGGTCTGCTGCGCTATGAGGGGGGCGTCCCGGTGCAACCCGGAGCCGTCTATACGCTCAGCTGCCGCTATAAGACGCGCGAGGGCTATGTAGGCTTCATCGGCGGGGGCGAGGGGTGGCGCGTGCGCCTGCCCCTCGAGGACACAGGCGGGCAGTGGCGACGCGCCGAAATTAGCTTCGCCACGAAGGAGAACGAAACGAGCTTTGACCTTGTGGTTGTGATTGAAGCCCCGACCGACGGCGTGTGGATCGACGCGGTGAAGCTGGAGGCGGGCAACCGCGCCACGCCGTTTGTGCCTGCAGAGACGCCCGAACGCCCGATTCTGACGCTGGACGACCTCGGCGAACAGGTCTATCTGAACGAGGCGCGCGGGCGAATCGGCTTCGAGATTTACACCGCCCAGCCCCTGCGCAACGCTGAGATTGAGACGCAGCTCGGCGAGCAGCGCGCCCGCCAGCGAGTTAACCTCAACGCGGGCTACAGCCGCGCCGAGTTCGAGTTCAACGCGCCCAACGCCCCTGAACAGACGCTGCGCATCCAGATCCGACAGGGCAGACAGACGCTGGTCGAAACTGAACGCCCCCTGCGCTTTTTCACCCGCACACTCGCTGAGAAACGACTGCAAGACCTGCGCGCCCAGCTGCCCAACTGGGAAGCGCAGATGAATCGCGTGCGCGACTTGGGGCAGGACATCGCCTACCCGCAGGCGAGCCTTACGATTCTGCAGGAGTTCGTGCGCTATGTAAGCGAAGACCTGCAGAAAGGGCAACTGCAACGCGCCTATCAGCAGCTCGATGAGATGGAGCGCGTCGCGGCGCGGCTGAACCAGAGGCTCGCCGAAGCCGAAAGCGGCGCGAAGCCCCTGCCCACCGTGCCCCGCTATGTGACCTCGCCCGTCGAGATTCAGGGCGCGTCGCTGATTGCCGAGACGGAGAACCCACTCACGGGCGAACGCCAGCGCCGCCCTGTGTTCTTCGTGGGATTCGGGCACTTCGGGCAGGTGCGCGCCGACATCGAGAAGTTCCCCAAAATGGGCTTCAACCTGATCCAGATTGAGCGCGGGGTGTGGGATGTGCTGCCAGAGCCGGGCAAGGTGAGCCTGCAGGCGTTTGAGGACGATGTGCTGCCCACACTGCGTCGAGCCGCCGCCGCGAATGTGAAGGTCGACTACCTCATCAGCCCGCACTATATGCCCGAATGGGTCTATCAGCAGTACCCCCAGCTGCGCCAGCAGCGGGACGGGTTCATCCAATACAGTCTCTTCGCGCCGGAGAGCCTTACCGTACTGCGCCAGTATATCGACGCCTTCGCTCCCCTGCTCAAGGACCAGCCCGCGCTGCTGAGCGTTTGTCTCTCGAACGAGCCGATGAATGTGGAGTCGCCTGAATCGCCCCCGCATCAGCAAGCGTGGCGGGCGTGGCTTCAGAACCGACATAAGAACCTCATCACGCTCAACACCCGCTGGAAGACGAACTATCAGAGCTGGGACGAAATCCCCGTGCCGACGGAGGACGCAGGCGTTGTCTATGCTGAGTGGCAGGAGTTCAACGCCGAGGCGCTCGCCAACTGGCATCGTGAACTGGCGAAGGCGATCGAGCAGCACTTGCCCGGCGTCCCGAAACATGCGAAACTGATGAGCTGGAGCTTTACCAACGACCGTGAGCTGCCGCGCGGGGTGGATCCCGAGCGTTTCGCCGAGTTCTGTGAGTTGAACGGCAACGACGCCTCCACCTACCCAAGCTGGGATAAAGATTCGCCGTGGGCGTTCGGCTGGGTGACCACCATGCTGGCGCACGAGTTGCAACGCTCGTTGCGCGACGCGCCCGTGTTCAACTCGGAGAACCACATCATTCGCGACCGTGAGACGCGCTATGTCCCGCCGCAGCACGCCCGCGCTGTGCTGTGGGAAGAGGCGATCCGCGGGCTGTCGGCGACCACTTTCTGGGTCTGGGAACGCACCGACGACCCGAAAAGCGACTTTGCGGGCAGCCTGCTACACCGCCCTGAGATTGTAGAGGCGCTGGCGCATACGACGCTGGATTTGAACCGCCTCGCGCCCTACATCGCCGCGCTGCAGAACCAGAAACCCGATGTGCATATCCTTTATTCGCAGTTCGATATGATGATGCAGGGCGTGGACGCGACCGTGCCGCGCGACAGCCTCTATATCGCGCTAAATATGCTGGGCGTGCGCGTCGGGTTCATTACAGAGCGTCAGTTGGCGGAGCGTCGCTTGCCAGAGGGCGTCTCGCGGATTATCATCGCCAACACGCAATACATTTCCGACGAGGCGTTTGCAGGGCTGGACACGCTTCGTCAACAGCGCGGGATTCAGGTGCTGGGCTTCGGGGAGCCGTCGCTGCAGTTCGACCGCTACGGGCGACGGCGCGTCTCGCGTCCGGGCGTGACGACCTTCGAACGCAACCCGCTGATGGATGCTCGTCGGCTGTTTATCCGCTTGCAGCCGCTGCTGGGCAACTGGCGTATCGAGCGTCCGTTGCGCCTGCTGGGCGAGAACGAGCAGCCCGTGTGGGGCGTGAGCTATCGCGTCGCGCCCTACGAGAACGGCTTCGTCGCCAGCCTGTGCAACTACACGCGCACGCCGATAACCGTGCGCCTCGTGAACGCCGAGAACCAGCCCATCAAGGGCGCCAATCTTATCAACGACGAGGCGATTGACGGGACGCTCGTCCTCCAACCGATGGAGCCGGTGCTGGTGCGGTGGTGAAGCAGGTATCCTATACGCTATGAGGCGATGGGTTGGGTTGCTGGCGTTGGGCATTATGTGGCTGCTGGCGTGGGCGCAGGACGCGCCGCGCATCCTGCCGGGCGACTCGCTCCGAATCACAGTGGAAGGCGACGAGTCGCTCTCGCGGGTGTATGTGGTGGACGCCACGGGCGCGTTTCGGATGCCGCTGATTGGGCTGGTGCAGGCGGCGGGGCGCACGCCCGATGAACTCGCCGCCGAAATCGCCCGACGCCTGCGCGAAGGACAGTTCTACCGCGACCCGAAGGTGACCGTAGAGATTGCTCGGCGCGCCGAGCCAAAGGTCACGGTACAGGGCGCAGTGCGTCGCGGGGGCGACTTAACGCTCCAGTCGGGCTGGCGCCTCAGCGACGCCCTCAAAGAAGCGCAACCCACCGACGCCGCCGACCTGAGCGCCGTGCGGCTGGAACGGCTCGACGGCGAACGGGTGACCATCAATCACCTCAAGTTCGTTCAGGAAGGCGACGAGAGCGCGAACCCGCTGCTGCAACCGGGCGACCGTATCTTTGTGCCGCTGCGTGCGGGGGGCAGGAGCGTGCTGGTGCTGGGCGCGGTGCGCTCGCCCGGCTCGTTTGAGTACGACGAAGCGAAAACGCTGGTTCAAGCGCTGGGCAAAGCGGGCGGCACACTGCCCGAAGCCGAAACGGCGCGCATCCAGATCCGCCGCGCCAACCGCGCCGAGCCAATCACAGTGAACCTGAACACCCTGCAGGGCGATGTAGACCTTCAGCCCGGCGACCAGATAACTGTGCCATTCCGCTCCGCACGGCAGTTTATCGTGGTGCGCGGGGGCGTGAACCGCGCGGGGATTGTCAACTATGCCGACGGTATGACGCTCACGCAGGCGATTGAGGCGGCTGGTGGACCGAAAGCGAACGCGATTCTGGAGCGCGTGCTCATCCTGCGCCCGACCGAGCGCGGCAGGCAACAGCGCATCACCGTGAACCTGCTGGAAGTGGCGCAGGGGACGCGCCCCGATGAAAAACTGCTGCCAGGCGACACGGTGGAAGTGCCCGAACCGCCCCAGCGACGCGCCTCCGCGGAAGAACCGCTACGAATCATCTGGCTGATTCTGAGCATTATCTACTTAGTGACGCGGCGGTAGCGTGCTTCTCAAAAAACATCACATACTCGTGCCCGAACACATAGAAGTTGCCCTTCAGGGCGCGGTAGCGCCACAGGCTGCGCTGTCCGCGCTTGCCCCGCGTCTCGTGAAAATCCTTTACGCAGATGCTCTTGAGCCGAAAGCCTTGCCGACGCACTGCCTCCATCGTGTAGAAGCCCAGCGGGATCCACTCGCCCCCCGCGTATTTATCGCCTATCACCAGCGTCAGGAACCGCCCCTCTTCTAAAAGCGGCGCGAAATTGCCCACCACCTGCTCGAACTGCTCCAGAAACGCTTTGAGCGATGGCGCGTTCGATAAATCGCGTGGGTCGTCGCTGAAGACAATAATATCGTGGTAAGGCGGGTGCAGAATCAGCAGCTGCGCCTGCTCGAAGCCCCAAGTTTTCATCTGACAGCGCACGCGCTCGGCGGTTTCCGGGCATGCGCTGTCGCCCTGCAGCAGCGCAGTCTGCACGGCATGGGGGTTGTCCTGCGCCTCGATGCGTCCACGCGCCGCCTCGGCGACGGTCGGGTTCAGCTCCACGCCGAGCGCGTGCCTGCCCAGTCGTCGCGCCTCAATCAGCGTCGTGCCCAGCCCTGCGAACGGGTCAATCACCAGTTCGCCCTGCTTCGTGAAACGCCGCATCGCCTGATAGGGGATTTGCGGCGCGAAGTTGCCCCAATAGTCGGGCTTGTGCGCTCCCTGATTGTCTCGCCTGCCCAACAGCCACAGGCTGTCGGTGAGAATATCGTCGTACTCCTGCCAGCGAGCCATGTCTAAGTCATTAATCGGTTTGCGCGACGCCATCGGTAAGCGAGTATACCTGTAGGCGGGGATGCTTAGGGTTTTGGGGCTACTGATGTAAACAAGCCTGAGGTATTATTTTTACAGGATGATGCGGGGCGAGATATGGCAACGATTAGGCGTATCGCCTGAGCGCGTCGCTCAGTTATGCCAGCGATGGCGGATTGTGCGGCTGGAACTCTTCGGTTCCGCGTTGCGGGATGATTTTCACCCTGAAAGCGATGTCGACCTGCTTGCAACCTTCGAGTCAGGGGTTCACTGGTCTGCTTTCCGCCTCCACCAGGCGGAGCAGGAGTTTGAAAAAACCTTCGGGCGAAAAGTGGATCTGATCTCTCGTCGTGCGCTGGAACGCAGCCCCAACATCATACGCCGAAATACCATTCTGGAACATACGGAGCTACTTTATGCAGCATAATGCGAGACTGTTTAAGATAGGGCATGAGTCCGTTGAACAACAAGATCACACGCTATTGGGCAGGCGGCTAAAGCCGTTCCTGTGCAAACAAAGCCCGCCTACGCGGGCTATAGCCGACGCAGGTCGGCTTCGTTTGCATAGGAACGGCTTCAGCCGCCCACTTCTTCTTGAACCGAGTGGGAGTGTACGCAACAGTGCGCGAAGATTTACCTGGACTGACAGAGATTTTAGAAAATTTACTGGGAAAATCAGATGATACAAATTGACATTGAGATCCTTGATAGCCTCATTTCGCTCGCCCTTCAGGAAGACCTCGGCGGGGGCGATTGGACGACCGACAGCCTGATTCCGCCTGATCAGATGACCGAATGCGCGATTTTATCGCAGGCGGAGGGCGTGCTGTGCGGAATTGAAGCGGCGCGGCGCGTGTTCCAGCGGCTCGATTCGGCCATTCAGTTCCTCGACGCTCTATCCGACGGCGCGCGGCTCGCGCCCGATACGCCCGTGTTGCGCATCCGGGGCAACACTCGCGCGATTCTGAAAGCGGAGCGCACCGCGCTAAACTTCCTGCAACACCTGTCGGGGATTGCCACGCTCACGCGCCGGTATGTGGACGCCGTCGCGGGCACGGGCGCGCAGATTGTGGATACGCGCAAAACCACGCCCGGACTGCGCCTGCTGGAAAAATACGCCGTGCGCGTCGGCGGCGGGCGCAACCACCGCGTGGGGCTATACGATGGGATTCTCATTAAGGACAACCACCTGATGGCACTGGGAGGCGATATTCGCGAAGCGGTGCGACGCGCCCGACAAAACGCCCATCACCTGCTCGCCATCGAAGTGGAGTGCGCGACGCTGGAGCAGGTTCAACAGGCCATCGAGGCGGGCGCGGACGGAATCCTGCTGGACAATATGCCGCTGGAGACGCTGCGCGAGGCGGTTCGGCTGGCGAAAGGGCGCGTGCGCTTCATCGAGGCGTCGGGCGGGGTGAACCTGAACACGGTACGCGCAATCGCCGAAACGGGCGTGGATTATATCTCGGTCGGCGCGCTCACCCACTCCGCGCCCATCC
Organism: uncultured Fimbriimonadales bacterium; assembly: GCA_964470265.1. Taxonomy (GTDB): domain Bacteria; phylum Armatimonadota; class Fimbriimonadia; order Fimbriimonadales; family GBS-DC; genus GBS-DC. The sequence goes on from CAYYCA010000008.1 coordinate 8,513, forward strand.
TGCCGATGCATCTGGAGTTTTAGTCATGCGCTGGCGTGAGCTGTACCCTGAATGGCAGGAGGCGATCGATGAACTCGCGAACGCGGGCGGAACCGTTCTGGTGCTGGGCGCGACCGACACAGGCAAGTCCACCTTCTGCTCGCTGTTGCTGAAACTGCAGCAGCAGGCGGGACGCAGCGTCGGCTTCGTCGACCTCGATGTGGGGCAAACAACCGTCGGACCGCCCGCCGCGTTCAGCAGCGTGCTGATAAACAAGCCCTACGAACTGCTCAGCGACCTCGCGCCGCACAGCATGGCGTTTCTGGGCGATGTGTCGCCCGTGCGCCATGTGTCGCTTGCGCTCACAGGGGCGCGGCGCGTGCTGGACGACTTAGCCCCGCTGCAGCCCGACAGCGTTGTAATCGACACCGACGGCTACATCGGCGGCTGGCACGGACGCGCCTACAAACTGATGCTGATAGACCTGCTGCGTCCGCAGGCGATTGTGGCGTTGCAGCGTGCGGACGAGTTGGAGCCGATTCTCAGCGCGTTGCGCCTGCGCGCCGACTGGAAGCTTTATGAACTTGGCGTGCCCAAAAGTATCCTGCGCAAGTCGCCGCCGCATCGCGCACAGCACCGCCGCGCCGCCTTCGCACGCTATTTTGAGCAAGCCAGTGCGCATACCCTGCCGCTGGAGCAGTTCTGCTTCATCGGCAGGCGGCTCGGCGCGGGGCAGCCGTTCTCGGACGCACGCAAACGCTTCTTCGCCGATCAGATTCGCGCTGAACTGCTCCACGCCGAGATGGTGGGCGACTCGCTCCACCTGATTGTGCGCCAGCCCCTCAGCGACGCGCAAATTGAAACCCTCATGACCCTCGCGAATGTGAACAAACTCGTCATGCTGCCCCAATCGGCGTATCATAACCTGCTGGTGGGACTGATTGACTACACAGGGCGCTGCTACGGACTGGGACTCATCGAGTCGCTGGACTACAAAGCGCGCACGCTCATGGTGCTGACCCCGGTGCGCTCAGTGCAGCCTGTGCGCTGGGTGCAGCTGGGCTACCTGCGTATCCTGCCCGACGGAACCGAGTTGGGCGAACCGCTTCGAGACGGATGAGCAGGATTGGGGTGTGGAGCGTCAAGTCTCGTCGGCGGGACGCCGACGCTACGCGAAGCGCGTCCGTAGCGTCGGCGTCCCGCCGACGAGTCCCACGACTTAAGGTCATAATCGGTATAATCTTGCCATGTACACACTCGCGATGCTGACGGCGGGCTTGCTGCTGCTCGCGCCCGCCCCGCAGAAGGAGGAAACACGCATGCAACACGGCAAGAAACGCCTGCTCGTGGTGACCCACACCGCAGGGTTCCGCCACGCCGACTCCATCGAACTGGGCGAAAAAGTGCTGGCGGAAATCGGCGAGCGCAGCGGCGTGTTCGAGGTGGACTACTGCCGCGACGCGAGCGAAGTGCAGAAAATGCTCACGCCTGAGTTTTTGAACGAGGGCAAATACGACGGCGTGGTGTTCCTGAACACGACGGGCGACATCGGTATCCCCGACCTGCAGAAGTTCCTCGACTGGCTCAAAACGGGCAAGGCGTTCATCGGCATCCACGCCGCCGCCGACACCTATCACAACCGCTCCGAATATCTGGAGATGATTCAGGGCGAGTTCGCCTATCACGGACAGCAGACCAAAGTGGAGGCAAAAGTGGAACAGCCCGACCATCCCGCCGTGGCGCACCTCGCGCCTGCGTGGGTAGTGTTCGACGAAATCTACCTGTTCAAGGAGAACAACCGCAAGAATGTCACGGTGCTGCTGTCGATGGATCGCCATCCCGACGACGGCACGCCGAACGCGGGCAAAGAGGGCGACTATCTGCTGGCGTGGTGTCGCGAGTACGGCAAGGGGCGTGTGTTTTACACTGCGCTGGGGCATCGGCTCGATGTGTGGCAGAGCGAGGAGTACCAGCGCCACCTGCTGGGCGGAATCAAGTGGGCGTTGCGCCTGCAGGAGCGCGGCGCGGTGAAGTTTTAGAGCAGGGTCTCTATCCGCGCCGTTAGCCCCTCCGCGCACGCTTTGAACCATTCGCGTGAAAGCAGCAGGAACCACCATGCGGCAGGTCGGGCGTGCGTCTGCGGCAAGCCCTCCGCCGTGAGGAACGCGCTCCGAATCAGACTCAATCGGGCGCGCTCCGCTTCGCACTCCAGTTCCTCCGCACGCGCGCGCTGCTGTCGTACTTCGGGGGCGTCCGCGAGGCGCACGCGTTCGGCGTTCAGACGCTTAATCTGCGCTTTGAGTTCGCGCAGGCGCGGCGCAAGTTCGCTGAACCGTTTCGGATTGCGCTGAATCTCAGCAATCAGGGCGCGTCGCTCGGCGTGCAGCGCGTGGGTCTGCTCGCGCAGCGTTTGCGCCTGCGCGCCGACCGTCGTCCGCAGCTGCGTATGCAGGGCGTCGTACTCCTCAAGGCGCGCCTGCCATGCGTCGCCTTCGCGTTCCGCGAGCAAGCGCATCAGCGCGCGGGGGCTGCGAATCGAGGCGAGCTGTTGCTGCAGCGCGCGCTGTTCCTCGACCACCGAACGCCAGCGTCGCGCGAAGACATCCACGCAGAGCGTCGCCTCGCCGAACGCACGCGCCAGATGCTCAGGCAGACGCAACGAGACGCACCCCGCCGCCGCCAGCGCATCCCAGGTGGGGTAGCGCAGACGCAGAATCGGGTTGATTTGCAGGGGGACGCCCGCGGCTCGTAAATTCTGGTGTAGACGCGCCGTGCGAGTAAGATATGGCGACCCCCGCTCGTTGAACACGAACACGAACTCACGCGCGAGCATCGTAATCAGCGTAATCGCCTTGCCGACCAGTGTGCAACGGTCGCCCCAGGTCTGCTCCACGACCTGCGCCAGCGCATGCACATCCGTAATCGGCGCGGGCAGGCGCACGATTTGCGGTTCGGGGGTCAGCACACACAGGTAGCGTTCGGTCAGCAGTATCGTGCCACGCCCGATGCGGGGGATGAGTAGGTCAAACGGCAGCGCGCCCTCGCCGAACTCGGGCAGCGGATAGATGGGCGTGCCGGCGACGGCGGCGTTGTAGGCGTCCTCGCAGGCGCGGCGATATGCGGGGTTCAGGAATGTATTGACGAACTCGAAACGGGGCAGCCCCGCCGTGTGGGTGTTGAAGCGCAGCAACTCTGTTGTGCGCGTGAAGTCGACGGCTTCGGGCAGCGCGCCCCCGTAGAGCGACTCCAGCAAGTCGGGATAAAGCTGCAGAAACAGGTCGGCGAGCGAGGCGTCAGGCTGTGATGTTGCAATCTGTTGCACGCGCTGGCGCAATTGCCATGCCCATTCGCAGGCGCGGGCGCGCGCGTCGGGGTCGTCCAGCATCGCGCAGGAGCCGTCCAGCCCGAACTCCAGCAGTGCGTCCAGCGCGGGCGCGATTTCACGCAGGGGAATCTCGTACACAGGGCGCGGCGCAGGGTCGCGCGCGGCTAACCCGCGCCAGCCCCACGCTTCCGTCAGCGAGTCCACAAACGCCTGACGCCCCTCGGCGCAACGGCGCGCGACCCGCTCCACATTACCCCCCGAACGCGCGTACATTTTTAGAGTCGGCACGGTCTCGCTGCCGAACAGCTGCGCCATCTCCCCCGCCGCCGACCACAGCGAGCGCGTGGAGCCGTCGTTGTGCGGCAGCAGCGCGTAGCCGTCAAACAGCTGCGTGTTGCGCGGAAGCAAACGACTATGCAGGCGGGCGAAGTAATCGGTGTCATGCACGCCGAAGCGCATCGCGCGGTGGGGCGACGCCTCGCGCAGCGCAGGCAGCAGGGCGAGCTTCATCGGCTCGTCCCAGAAAATCGTCTGTCCCAGCGCCAGAAGCGGCGCGTCGGGCGCAGCATGGTTCAACTCCTCTAACACAACTCGCAACTGAGCCTGACAATCATCGGGCGTTTTCATAGCGCGTACCCTATAGCGTGTGGGTAAGAGTGTACCTGAAGCTCGGCGGGTTTCGCCATCGGCGTCGCTACAGGAATCTTCGCTCGAAGCGCGAATAGGAGCAGGGTGCAAACAATCTTTGCAGCAACCTGGTGGTTCGGACGAAACGGCGTGGAGGCGGCGCTGCGACGCTGGCAGGAGTCCAAGGAGAGCGACTCGGCGTTGCGGCTGCTGGATGCGGTGGTGGAGGGCGCAGCGGCAGTGGAGCGTGACCCACAGGTGATGTCGGTGGGCTATGGCGGCTTACCGAACCGTGACGGCGAGGTGGAGTTGGACGCTGCAGTGATGGAAGGCGCCCAGCTCCGAGCGGGCGCTGTGGCGGGTGTTCGGGGCGTGATGCCCGCGATTTACCTGGCGCGCGCGGTGATGGAGCGGACGCCGCACCTGATGCTGGTCGGCGACGGCGCAGCGCGATTTGCGCTCCAACAGGGCTACGAACTGCAGCAGCTGCTCACCGCAGAATCGCTGCGCCGCTGGCAGGAGTGGCGCCAACAGCGCTCCGCGCCGAAAGAGGTCTCCACCGAGCGCAGCAACGACCCTGACGATGTACGCGTGAGCGAAGAAGGGCGCGCGCGTCAGCCCGCCGAATCGCACGATACGGTCGGCGTGCTGGGCTGGAACGCGGGACATCTGGTGGCTGCCTGCACCACCAGCGGACTGGCGTGGAAGATTCCGGGCAGAGTGGGCGACTCGCCGATTGTGGGCGCGGGGCTGTACGCCGACAACGAGGCGGGCGCAGCGGTCTGCACGGGCGTCGGCGAGGAAATCTGGCGGTTCGCACTTGCAAGCCGTGTGGTAGAGGCGATGCGCGCTGGCTACTCGGCGCAGCAGGCGTGCGTGCGCAGTGTGGAGTTCATGTTGCGTCGCCTGCCCGCGGTGGCGGCGCACCAGTGCGCCGTAATCGCCATCCGCGCCGACGGCGATTTCGGACTGGCGGCGACCCAGCCCGAAAAGTTCGAGGCGTTCGTATGCCGCGACGGCATTATCGAACGGGTGGACGCCCGCTCCGCGACCGCGCCTTAGCAGAGCCGACGCCAACGCCGTCTGAGGGGTTATCGGGATCGCCACGCCCGCTAGCAGCGTGCAGGACGGGAACTCCCCCCTTGAATTCGGCGTAGGAAGTAGGGTATACTAAACCACACGCGCGTCCGTAGCTCAGAGGATAGAGCGCAAGGTTGCGGACCTTGAGGTCGGGGGTTCGAGTCCCTCCGGACGCGCCATTCGATTCCCGCCCTCGTAGCTCAGTGGATAGAGCGCCTCCGTCCTAAGGAGGGCGTCGGGGGTTCGAATCCCTCCGAGGGCGCCATACTCGGAGAGGTGCCGGAGTGGTTGAACGGGCCCGTCTCGAAAACGGGAATCCTCCCAAAAGGGGGATCGTGGGTTCGAATCCCACCCTCTCCGCCAGAGAAACGCCATGCGCTGGACTGACACCCACTGCCATTTGAATCACCCCGATTTACACGCCGAGTGGCAATCCGCGCTGTATCGCGCGCGCCAGTCGGGCGTCCATCGCCTGATTGTGATTGGCTACGATTTAGAGAGCAGCCAGCGCGCAGTGGAGCTGACCAGCGAGTCGGACGCACTCTACGCTGCGATTGGCGTCCATCCCCACGACGCCGCCCGATTCGACGAGGACGCCCTGCGCCAGTTGCGCGAGCTGGCGCGCCGCCCGCGCGTGGTCGCCATCGGCGAGATTGGGCTGGACTTCTATCGCGACCTCTCGCCGCGCGACGCGCAGTACGCCGCGTTCCACGCCCAGATGCAACTCGCCGCCGAACTCGGCTTGCCCGTCGTAATCCACTGCCGGGACGCCTACGACGAGCTGCTTACAGTGTTAGCTGAGTACCCCTCTGTGCGCGGGGTGTTGCACTGCTTTTCGGGCGCCGCCGAGCAGGCGCAACGCGGGCTGGAGCTGGGCTATTATTTAGGAATCGGCGGGGTGATTACCTTTAAAAGCGCGGAAACGCTGCGCGCCGTCGTGCGCTCGATGCCGCGCGACCGCTTGCTGTTGGAGACCGACGCGCCGTACCTTGCGCCACATCCCTATCGCGGCAAGCGCAACGAACCCGCCTACCTGCCCCTGATTGCCCAACAGGTCGCCGCGCTCTGGGAGGTTTCGCTGGACGCGCTGTCGGCGCAGACCGAGCGGAATGTGGAGGCGTTGCTATTTACGCCGCATGAACCGCCAGAAGAGGTAGCTCGCCCCTAACCCTCCGAGCACGCCGCCCAGCACGGGCGCGAGCGCGGGAGGCAACGGCAATCGGCTCAGCAGCGCCGCCAGTGGTATCGAGAGCAGCGCAATCAGCCCCAGTGTGTTAAGCAGCGCACGGCGCGCGCGGCGCGTGGCGGCGCGCTCCAGACGCAGCATCGCCTCAAAATCGGCGGTTCCGTGCTGCAGGTACTCCGTCAGCCCCCGCAACTCCGCCACAATCAGGTCGGCGTCCTGCTCGCTCAGGGCGCGAGGCGCGGGCGTGAACTCGTAAGTCACATCGACCAGCGTCTGTGCGCCCCACGGCTGGAGTTTCGCCTCCACTTGAATCGGCAGCTGGCGCGGCGAGAGCGTCGTAATCGCCTTCCAGCGACTGCCGCGCGCCCAGCTCGACGGCGTGCGCTCCACATAGCCAATCGCACGAAAGTAATCGCTTAGCCGCTCCGCCGCCGCGTCAGCGTCATACTCGACCGCGCCTGACCAGCGGAACCTCATGGCGTCTCCCTGAAACGGCGCACACCCTTCAGCAGGCGTTTCCGAAACGCGGGCGGGATGCGCCGCACCTGATGGCAGTTCCGACAGCGCGCCTCGTAGTGGTCTTCCGCGCCGACCAGAATCGTCGGCTCGTCCCACGCGGCGGGGCGTCCGTCCACCAGACGCTGCGTGTGGCTCGCAGGGCGTCCGCACTGCACGCAAATCGCCCGCAATTTAATCACCTCGTCCGCCGCCGCGAGCAACTGCGGCATAATCCCGAACGGCTGACGCCGAAAGTCCTGATCCAGCCCCGCGGCGATGACGATTTTGCCCGCGTCGGCAAGCTCGATGCACAGGCGCACGAGGTCTTCATCGAAAAACTGCGCCTCTTCAATCGCAACGACCTCCGTGTCGGCGTCCAGCAGGCAGATTAACTCGCGCGTGTTGCGCACGGGGATTGCCTCCAGCTGCACGCCGTTGTGCGTGGCGACCGCCGTATGCGCGAATCGGTCGTCTAAGGCGTGTTTGAACACCTGCACTTTCTTGCGGGCGTACATGGCGCGGCGCACGAGGCGTATCAACTCCTCCGACTTGCCCGCGAACATGCTCCCGCAAATCACGGTGAGCTGACCCAGCGGCTTCATAAGCGGGATATAGGTTCAAGGTACAGGGCGGGGTTTCCTGCCAGACGGCAAGTCAGTTCCAGAACTCGTGCAGGGCGGGATACAGCCGCCGATACCGCGCGTAAACTGTTTCGTAAGCGGCAACCTGCTCAGGGTCGGGTTCGGTTTGCGCCGCAAGTTGCACGGTCGCGGCGCAGGCTTCGGGCACGGTTTGCCAGACGCCCGCGCCCACGCCCGCGAGCAGCGCAACGCCGTAGGCGGGTCCCTCCTCCGCCTGCAGGGTATGCACTGTTTGCCCGAACACGCTCGCCAGAATCTGTCGCCACAGGGGGCTTTTTGCGCCGCCGCCCGTGAGGCGCAGCTCGCTTAGCGGGACGCCCATCGCCTTCAGAATCTCCAGCGAGTCGCGCAGCCCGCACGCGACGCCCTCCAGCACGGCGCGGGTGCAATGGGCGCGTTTATGGGCGAGGGTCAGCCCCACGAACGCGCCGCGCGCCTGCGGGTCAGGATACGGCGTGCGCTCGCCCGACAGGTACGGCGCGAACAGCAAGCCCTCCGCGCCTGCTGGCGCGGTCTCGGCTTCCTGCACGAGCGCGTCGTAATCGGTTTCGGGCGCGAAGGTCTCGCGATACCACTGCAGCGCGCCGCCCGCCATCAACATCACGCCCATCACATGCCACGCGCCCGGCACGGCGTGGCAAAAAGTGTGCGTGCGGTACTGCGCGTCCACCTGCGGCGCGTCGAGGTGCGCGAACACCACACCGCTCGTGCCGATGGAGACCGACGCGCGCCCCGTTTGCACCACGCCGACGCCGACCGCGCCCGCCGCCTGGTCGCCCGCGCCCCCCACCACAGGCGTTCCTTCCGTCAGCCCCGTCGCCTGCGCCGCCTGCGCCGAAATGCGCCCCGTGATTTCGGGCGACTCATACACTTTGGGGAACCACGCCCGCGGCAGCTCCAGCGCATCGAGCATTGAATACGCCCAATCGCGGCGCGGTACATCGAACAGCGCGGTTCCCGAAGCGTCCGAAACCTCCGTCGCCGACTCCCCCGTCAGGCGGTAGCGGATAAAGTCCTTCGGCAGCAGCACCTGTCGCACCCGCGCGTAGTTTTCAGGCTCATGGTTGCGCAGCCAGATAATCTTGCCCGCCTGAAAGCCCGTCAGCACGGGGTTCAGGGTCGTCTCCAGCACAGTGCGCTCGCCGACGCGCTCGGTAATCCATGCGCACTCGGCGGCGGTGCGCTGGTCGCACCAGAGCAGCGCGGGGCGTATCGACTCGCCGCGCTCGTCCAAAAACACCGAGCCGTGCATCTGCCCACTCAGCCCGACGCCCCGAATCGAAGCGGAAGGAACGCCCGAATCGCTCAGCAGGCGACGAATCGCCCTGCATGTGGCGTCCCACCAGTCGTTGGGGTCTTGCTCCGCCCACAGGGGCTGCGGGGTGTAAAGCGGGTACGACTCGCTCGCGCTGGCGACAACTTTGCCCGCCGCGTCAATCAGCAGCGCCTTCACGCCCGATGTGCCGAGATCGATTCCGAGCAGGTACATCGCGTCTTAGGGTTCGCCGCTGCAGGCGTGTATCCTGCCTTTGGGGGACGAGCAGACCGCGCGGGAAGCCTCGCGAGCGGTATACTCTCGGTATGCGACGCGAGGGGCGCGCGTTCACGGTGCGCGAGCTGGAGACGCCCGTTGAAGAGTGGCTTGCCCATTTTGCGTGATTTCAGTCCTCCTGCGGGCGCAGGCTCAACGGCATCAGGTAGACCCGCTCTACAGGCAGGCCGCACTCCGTCTCCGTGCAGGGTTGATAGCGCACGAGGATTCGCACATAGCCGTCGGCAGGCTCGCTCGTCTCGATTGCTGTGACGGGCAACAGCGCCGCCGCCTGCTCGTAGTAGACCTCAATCGGCTCGCCGCCCGATTTAATCGGCTGTGGAGGCATCCAGATAGGTTCGCCAATCTGCAACGGCAGGTCGGTGCTGACCTCAATCGTGGTGGGGACGCGCCCCTCCTGCGGATAGCCTGCGTTGATGTGCCAGCCCTCGTCAATCTGGAACAGTACGAGCAACCCCTCAGGCTGCGGCAGGAAGTCGACGCGCACGGGACCCTCCTGCGCTTCCGTCGCAGCAAACGGAGCTTCGGGCATTTCCAGATTGGGGGCTTCCATCAGGTCGCCCTCCAGCAGCAGGTAGCCATAGAGCAGGCTGTCTCCTGCTGCGGGGGCGCGCCGCAGGATTGCCCAGCAGCTATCGAGCGTCTCGGCGGCGAGTTGCGCATAGCGCTCGCTGCGCTGCGAGTCGTCAATCGTCAGCGCGGTGCTGAGCGTCGCCAAAAACTGCACCGCGCCGCCGTTGCCCGACGGCATGACCCGATCCTGATAGGATTTGACGGGCATAATCAGCAGGTCATGCGCGTTGTCGGTCGTGAAGAAGCCGCCATGCTCGGCGTCGTGGAAGCGTTCAATCATCTGATCGGCGATTTCAATCGCGCGCTCCAGCCACTTGCGCTCCAGCGTGAGGCTGTAAAGTTCCATCAGCCCCATGCCGTAGAAGGCATAGTCCTGCAGGTAAGCGGGGATACTCGCCTCGCCCTCGCGATAGCGGTGGAGCAGCCTGCCGTTCGAGTCGCGCAGGGTCTGCCAGATGAACTCGCCCGCTTCGATTGCCGCCTGTGCATAGCGCTCACCTTCATCCTCGAACACATCCGCCGCGTAAGCGAGCGCCCAGATTGCCAGCCCGTTCCAGTCGGTCAACACCTTGTCGTCTCGTCGGGGCGCGTGGCGCGTCTGGCGGGCGACGAGCAGCCGCGCGCGGATATCTTCCAGACGCTCCTGTAAATCGTCGGGGTCTAACTTCAGCTCCTCGGCGTGCTGTTCGAGCGGCTTGGCGAGGTGCGGGATGTTGCGCCCGGTGGGTCGATGGGTCGCCTCGTCGTGGTAGTTGCCTTCGGGCTGAATCTCGTACACCCTGCAAAACAGGTCAGCTTCGTCGCGGGGCAGGATTTCATAGAGTTCGCGCTCAGTCCAGGTGTAGTAGTAGCCCTCGCCTTCGGGCGTGTCGGCGTCGAGCGCGCTGGCGAACGCGCCTTCAGGCGTGCGCATCTCGCGCAACATCCAGTCGAAGGTGCGCTGGGCAATCTCGCCGTAGTAGGCGTCGCCAGTGAGCGCGTAGGCGTGGGTGTACGCCCAGCCGAGCTGCGCGTTATCGTAGAGCATCTTCTCGAAATGGGGCAGGAACCAGCGTTCGTCGGTCGAGTAGCGATGGAACCCGCCGCCGATGTGGTCGAAAATCCCGCCCATCCCCATGCGGAACAGGGTCATCAGCGCCATGCCCGCGCAGTCCTCGTCGTCCCACTCGGCGCCCATGTAGAACAGCACGGGGAACGCCGTGTTCGGGGGGAACTTAGGCGCGCCGCCGAACCCGCCGTGAATAGGGTCGAACCCTTCCATCAGCTGCGCTTTGAAGGCGCGAAAGATGTCTGGGCTGCGCTCGCCGCGCATCGCCGCGTGGCGCATCGCCACCAGCTGCTCCAGCTCGGCTTTTAGCTCCGCCGCCGCGCTCAGCACATGACCCCGGTTCGACTGCCACACGCTTGCAACCCGCGCCAGGACCTCCGCGAACACCTGCGGCGGATAATAAGTGCCCCCGTAGAAGGGAAAACCGTCGGGCGTGAGGAACACCGACAGGGGCCAGCCCGCGTGCCCTGCCATCAGCTGCACCGCGCTGATGTAAATCTCGTCCACATCAGGACGCTCCTCCCGATCGACCTTCACACTCACAAAATAGCGGTTCAGGATGTCCGCGATTGCGGGGTTCTCGAACGATTCGCGCTCCATCACATGGCACCAGTGGCACGACGAATAGCCGATGGAGAGGAAAATCGGTTTATCCTCCACACGCGCCTTGAAAAACGCCTCTGCCCCCCACGGATACCAGTCCACAGGATTATAGGCATGCTGCAGCAGGTACGGACTTTTCTCGTCAATCAACCGATTCGGTTTGCGAATGAGCATGGGTTTACACCTCGGGTATAGGATACCTGTTTTCGAAGGAGTTCCCACCCGCTTTTTGATAACCTGACCAGAGTAATAAGTGCTTTCCTAAAAGAATCATCTCATAATCGAATCCACGCCCGGTACGACG
>CAYYCA010000009.1:0-16226 GCA_964470265.1 uncultured Fimbriimonadales bacterium
GTATCCGCGGCGGCGCGGCGGTCAGTCTCTACTTCCCTGCCGTGCTGTTGAACCCCTTCTCCGCGCTCATCGCCGCCGATACGGAGGTGAACCTCATCCGCTGGCAGGTTCCGAGCTGGATCGTGGGCGTGGTGTTGTGTTTGCTGTTCACGCGCCTTGTGCTGACCAGCGCGGCGCGCAAGGTAGGGCTGTACGATAAAGATGTGACGCCCTCGCTGCGTCGTCAGCTGCTGGTGTTGCTGCCTGGCTATGTGATGCTCACGACAATCCCCGTAGTGCAGGCGGCGCCGCTGGGCAGAGCCGGGGTAGCGGGCGTGGACGCGACGCTCGCGGCGGCGTTGATTATCCTCTGCGTCGCGCCGTTCATCGTCCTCGCAGCGTGGATTGCGCCGTTTGGCAAAGACGACGACAAAGAGTGCCCCAACGATGGGATTTTCCGCCTCTCGAAGATGTTCACGGCTGCGCCGTCGGGCGCGCTGCCGTTCCTGATAACGCTCTGGGCGTTGATGCTGGGCGCGTTTCTGCTCTCGCTCTACTGGGCGGGCGCGCTCGCCGCGTTCGATATCACCCTCTGGGAGTTCAGCATCACGATGATGGTCTACCTCACGGGCATGTGGGTGCTCTTCTGGGGGATTGGGCGGTTCTGCTCGGTGTTGCTCAAGGGGGCGAGTCTCGTGGGCGCGCGCGCCCTCACGCTCGGCGTTATCACAGCGATTATCACGCTCCCCATCATCCTTCACTTGTTGTTTTTCGTAGACACGCTGGACTCTCCCGCGATGGCGCTCTGGATTTTTACGCCGTTTTATGAGGTGTTCGCGAACATGGACAACCCCGAAAATCCTCTCCAACTCTTTGCGTGGGGCGCGGCGATGTTGATTCTGGGCGCGCTGCTGGGTATGCTTACAGGCAAGCGCAACAAGGAGTAAAAAAACCGATGCAAAGAGTCTGGAGTTGGGGATGGCTTTTGTTGACGCTGAGCGTTGCGTCGGCGCAATCTGACGCCGACCCGCTGCAGCAGCGCGTCCGTTTCCGTGAACCTGCGCAGCCGGTGCGACAGATTCTGCAAACCCTCTCGCGCCGCGCTGAGATCCGTTTCGTCGCCGCACCCGAAGTCAAAGACGAAATTGTGCTGATCGACGCCGAGAACCTGTCCTTGCGTCAGGTGATGGACGGACTCGCGCTCGCCTTAGACGCCGAGTGGACGCCGCAGCCCGACGGTTCCTATCGGCTTTCGCGTCCTGTGAAGCGGGCGCAGCAGCGTCGCGCGCGGGATGATGCGCATATCGTGCAGTTCTGGCGCGAGGAGCTGAAAAAACGAACGCCTGAGAACCTCGAACGCCCGCTCACTGAGGCGGAGGTTCGCGCCACGATGCGCCGCCTGCGCGAGATGATGCAGGAAGCCCTCGCGCAACCCGATCGCCAAAGCCGTTTTGACAACCTTATGAATTTTTACAAACCGCTGGAGCAGATTAGCCCCCTCACGCGCCTGCTGCATCGCCTGCTGGCTCAGTTCGACCTGCGGGAGCTGACGCGCATCCCAATCAACGAGCAGCGCGTCTACAGCGTCCGTCCTGGAAGATATCTGCTGCCCTTCCCAAAAGACGCCGAGCCGCTCGTGCGGGAGTTCCTGCGGGAAATGGCGATGGTGAGTTCCGTGTACCGCGACCCAACGGACGGACTCGCGGATCTCGTCTCGCGCTTCGAACAGCAGTTCGGTTTTGACCCTGTTGAATACCTTCTGCCACTCGCTGCACCTAAACAACTACCCCAACATGAAATCTATCTGCAGGTCGTTCGGCAGAGCGAGTTAACGCTGGCCATCCGTTTGTATATTCGCCGCGGCGAGGGAGTGCGCGAAGCGGACATTATGACGGACAGCGTTTACCTGTATCAGCGCGGGGCTTCCCTCAATCTACCTGAGGAGATTAGGTGGCGCGAGCAGCCCATTATGTGGGGCGAACTGGGGCGTCTGCAGTTGCGTGCGTTTCACGAGGGAGAAGATGCGCCCTCCCCTGAGTCGTTTCAGGCGATTAACCCCGCCGTCGTGGAGCCGCTCAGCCTCGCGCCGAGCGATGTCTTGCGCAGCTACGCCCACGCACGCGGCAAACCACTGATTGCGCTCATTCCCGAAAACGCAATCTCGCTTTACACAGGCGATGATGATGCGCCGCTGCCCAACGCCGACGCGAAGCTGGGCGCGCTGGAATCGTATCTGGCGCGGTGGGAATGGGTGGAGGGAGCTGTGCTGGTCGCCACGCCGCGTTTCGCGTCCTACTGGTGGAACCGCCGCTACCCGCGCGACGGCGTCAATCGGATTATCGAGCGCGTGAAGCAACGCGGCTACTTCAACGGCGACGACTATTTTCTGGCGTTGCAAATCGCGTCCGATCCTGAAACGCTAAACTATGCTGGGTGGTGGTTGACAACCAACGGTGTGGAAGCGTACTCGTTCGACCAACCCGAGGCGCTGTTGATGCAGGCGATGGGCGAAGGTCTCTGGCGACGCCTGCTCAGCGGCGAGACACTGCGTGTGAGCGATCTCCCGCCCCCTGTACTGAAGCAGCTGCATCATATGGTTTACGAACGCGCTTATGAGGGCGTAGAGGTGGAAATTTCAGACGCGGAGAGCTGGCGCCTGTTGCCCGTGTTTTTCTACCCGAACGGCATCCCGCCCACGATGCAGGTGCGCCTGAAAAAAGAGACCGACACGGGCTTTTTCGGAGCCTATCGGAACGGAATCTGGAGCGATTTTAAGGAGCTAAGCTATGCACACTTTCTCACCCAACGGTCGGAGCCTCCAATCGATGACTACTTCTATGTGCGGTATTTTCAGCGCGAGCGACGATTCCTGAGCGGTTCGCCTGTGCAATACGCAACCCGAATCGAGTACGGACTGGAGCTAATCCCCCCGGACGAGACGGGCGCGAAGCTGGTTATCGGGCTGCCAGACTGGTACGCGCTCATAGGCAAGCCCACCCCGTGGAACCAGCCGCCCGACGAGGCGAAAGCGGCGTTCGAAGAGGTAGTAAAATCAGAGCGGGAGGGGGATTATTGAAGGGGGTTTCAAATGTAGAACCATCCCTGAAACGCGCATGGTGAGACGGCAGGAATGCCGTCGCGTTTCTAAGTTGTTCTGCCCCCCTCCTTAAGGTTCCCCCCGCTCGCGAGGGGAACCGAAAAGCGGCTCAGTTCCTCCCTCCTTGGGGTTCCCCCCGCTGCGCGAAGGAAACCGAAAATCTGATCGGTTCCCCCTACGCAGTAGGGGGAACCTGAAGGAGGGGGTTCTTGGAGAATGATGCTTCTACCCCCAGTTTGAGGTAGAGTGCTGTACCCTTATCAGCTTGCCCCCTCTCCGTAAACGGAGAGGGGGGACAGGGGGTGCGGGCTGCAGTTTGTTTCACTTGAACCCCCAGTTGGTATAGGACGCACCAAGCAGCGGTCTATTCAGGATCTCGCCATACGCCGTCCGCCTTGAGCAGCGCGATTAACTCTTCCACGCCGCGCTCGGCGGGGATGTCGTTTTTCACCAGCTGTCCCTTGCGATAGAGCGCAATCTTGCCCCCGCCGCGTCCGACATAGCCGTAATCGGCGTCCGCCATCTCGCCTGGACCGTTGACGATGCAGTTGTGTGTGAGGGCGAGCGAAGCCGCGTAGGTGTGCGCCTTCGCGACCTCCAGATTGTAAACCTCACCCGCATAAGGAACGCGCCTGACCGAGCGTATGGGCAGGTAGAGATAGCGAGCGTCAATCGCAAGACGATTTGTGCGCTGGCGCGTTGCGGGCAGGTCGATTTTGTAATCCATCTGCTCCGCAAAGCGGCGGAGCGCGTCTGCGCCGGCGACTGAGATAACATACACGGGCTGGCGGTTGCGCGGCGTGCGCGTGGTCAGCCCTGCCGCGACGCCCAGCCGCAACAGCATCTGATGCACCTGAAACGCCAGCGTGGGAGAGACCGTGACATAGTTTGCGCGTGGATAGCCCTGCACAACGCCCACATAGCCGTCGCACCGCCACAGGGTCTGCAGCAGTTGCGCCTGCTGCTCACGCGGCATGGTCAGCATCCAGTCAGGCATGTGCTTGTTTTCTGCGCGTCGCCCGAACAACGCGACCAGTCGCTGCGCCCATTCCGACGAGTGAAGCATGACTTCAAGGGTGTTGCGTCGGGTTCGCTCAACAGGCGTTGCGCCCAGCGCGTGCAGGGCGTCAGCGAGGCGTTGCGCAAGGCGGACTTCATCGATGCCGAAGGTGAAAAATGCCTGCTGGGCTTTCCCACTCGCGCCGCCCACGGAGCCTTCCGCCAGATAACACGCCGCGACAGTCAGGAACGCTTCGTCCACAGGAATCTCAGACGACTCAGGAACGCGCTCCACCCTCTGCTCACCCTGCAGGATGGGATACAGCACGACCATGCCGGGCTGCAGGGCGTCCGCCGCATACCAGCGCGCCTCTTCGCCGCGCCCGACACACTCGGCGATATTCGCAAAGCGCGGGCGGTCATGCTTGGGGTGCGAGTCGCGCTCTAATGCCAGCACGGGATGGTTCGGCGTGAACCGCGCAGGAGGCATCCCTGCACAGCGCAGCTCGATTAACTCACCCTCAAACGCGTGCGTCTCGGTTTGCACAACGGGCTGGAAATCGCCCCGATCGGTCAGCACAAGGTCGCCCGCCTGAACCGAGCGAATGGGACGCAGTCCTTCGCGCGTCATCACGGGCGAGTCGGGATGCAGGCAGCCCATCACCGCAATATCCAGCCCGACGAGGTGCTTGGTCGCGTCGCGCACCTGGTTCAGCACCGTCGGCAGGTCGAACTTCGTGCGCCCGCAGGAGGGGCAGGCGATATACTCCACCTTCGTCTTGCGCAAGCCCAGCGCCTGCAGGATATCGTAGCAGACCTCGATCTCGTTCACGGGGTCTTCCGCCAGCGAGACGCGAATCGTGTCGCCGATGCCCTCCGCCAGCAGGGTTCCGATGCCAATCGCGCTCTTGATACGCGCGTACATTCCATCCCCCGCCTCCGTCACGCCTAAATGCAGCGGATAGTCCATTCCTTCCTCGTCCATACGCTTGACCATCAGTCGATAGGCGGAGAGCATAATCGGCACGCGGCTCGCCTTGAGCGAAATCACGAGGTTCTTGAAGCCGTGCGCCTCGCAAATTTTGATATATTCCATCGCCGACTCGACCATCCCCACGGGCGAGTCGCCGTACATGACCTTGATTCGTTCCGAGAGGCTGCCGTGATTGACCCCGATTCGCATCGCCAGCCCGCGCTCTTTGCAGGCTTTGATAACAGGCAGGAACGCCTGCTCAATCGCCTCCAGTTCCTGCTGAATCTCGGCGGGTGTATACTCCGTGCGCGTCGGATCGGGCTTGCGGAACACGAACAGCCCTGGATTAATGCGCACCTTGTCCACATGCTTGGTGCATTCCAGCGCGATGTCCATGCCCTGATGGTGGACATCGGCAACGAGGGGGATGCGTCCGTAGCCGCGGCGTTGCAGTTCCTTGCGGATTTCGCCTAAGTTTTGCGCCTCGCGCAGGTTGGGGGCCGTGACGCGCACGATTTCGCAGCCCGCCTCGTAAAGTTGGATAATCTGCTCCACCGCCGCCTGCGTATTCATCGTCTCGGCGGTAATCATGGACTGCACGCGAATCGGGTTATTGCCGCCGATGCCGATGTCGCCGACTTTGACCTCGCGCGTGCGACGACGGGGCTTGCTCAGCGGCAGCTGCACAGCCGTTAGCGGAACAATCGGGTTCATAGCGGGTTAATTGTACCCGCCCGCGAGTTCAGACCATTTCGCGTAGGTAGTCGGCGTAGCGGTAGAGCGCGCTGCGAGCGCGTTCGAGGCGTCCAATCAGGTCGCCCTGATCGTGGCGCAGGATGTCCTCGACCGTTTCCGCCGCGAACAGCGCCTCCATCGCGTCGGTGGGCCTGCCGACGGTGCGCATGCCGAACTCGGCGTCGCTGGGATCGCAGTTCATGTGCCCCGTCATGTAGGGCTTGAGCTGCGGATAGGCGCGTTGGAGCCATCGGCGGAGCGCGGCGTACTGCTCCTGAAACGGCGCGCCCTCGCCGGCGAACGCCGCGTCGCAAATCAGCTCCGCCAGTTGCTCAAATCGGTCGTAATACTCCGCCAATAACGCCCGCTGTTCCTCGATCGGGAACTCGACGCTTTTGCCGCGCCAGTGCCGAATCTGCTCGCGCGCCGTCTCTGGCAACGATCTCAGCATGGCGGTCGTGCGCAGCAGCCCAATTCGGATGGCGGTCTGCGCCTGAATACGCCTTTCCCACACGCCCTGCGCAAGCGCGCGCGCCCAAACAAACAGTCCCATCTTATGCCTCCGTGCGCGATTCGTTCTGCTTCATCAGAAAGTTGAGCTTCAAGTCGCGGAGTTGGCGCTCATACTCCCGTTGCGCTTCTGGTTCGAGGCGCGGCTTGAGTTTTCCTGCCAGAAAATCGGCGCAGTCGATGGCAATCTGCGCCTCCTCCAGCGCGACATGAGTCTTTCCCGTCGCAGGGTCAGGCAAAAACCCCATCAGTTGCCATGCGCCCGCGATATACAAATCCAGCGTGTAGCGCAGCAGGGTGTAGACATCCGTGCGTTCAGGAGTCTGCTCCATGCGCCGCCTCCTTTATATGCGGATTATACCCCGAAATTTGGGCAGTGTGATTCCAATCACAGACAACGCCCCCGCCAATCGGGGATACTTTAGGCGCGTGAAAACATCACGCGAATCGACAGGAGGTACACTATGGCAACGATTGTGGACATCGCTGTTCAGGCAGGGAAGTTCAATACGCTCGTTCAAGCGGTTCAGGCGGCGGGTCTGGTAGAGACGCTCAGCGGCGAGGGACCGTTCACCGTGTTCGCCCCTACCGATGAGGCGTTCGCCCAGATCCCGCAGGACACGCTGCAAGCCGTGCTGGCGGACAAGGAGAAGCTCACGGCAATCCTGACCTACCATGTGGTGCCGGGCAAGCTGATGGCGGCGGATGTCGTGCGCAGCAGCCAGCTGCAGACCGTGCAGGGGCAGAGCATCACCGTCAACACGGACGGCGGCGTGCAGGTGGATGGCGCGAATGTAATCCAGACCGATATCGAGGCGGATAACGGCGTCATCCATGTCATCGACAAAGTGATTATGCCCAAGTAACGAACCGATCACCTCGCAACTCGTATGGGTGGAGAGGGGCATCTCTCCACCCGCTTTTTTATGCGGCGAAGTTCAGCTGGTTGGTCATAATCTGGAAGGGGCGCAGGTCTTTGAGGATGACCGACTTGCGGTTCGTGGCGAGCCAGCCTTTGCGCGCCCAGCGTCCGAGGGTGCGGCTGACCGCCTCGCGGCTCGCCCCAACATAATCGGCGATTTCCTGATGCGTGAGGTGGATCTCAACCCCCTCGTCGGTCTGCTCGCCGATGGTCTGCGCCAGTCCCATCAGCGCGTGCGCCACCCGCTGGCTCAGCTTGAGCCGACTGATGTGAAACACGCGCTCCTCAGACTGACGAATGCGCTCCGCTAAGTTGCGCAGCAGCGCGAGCGCGAAGTCGGGATGCTCTTTGAGCAGATTTTCGAACTGTTCGGCGGAGAGATAGCGCACTTCGGTCGGCTCCAGCGCCTCGACGGTGGCGCGCACCCAGTGCCCCGTGAGGATAGTGGTCTCGCCAAACGAGTCACCCTCGCCTAAGATGGCGTAGGTGAGCGCGCTGCCGTCGGGCGCAATCGTGTAGACCTTCATCAGCCCTTTCTCTACCACCCACCAGCCGCCCGGCTCGCGTCCCAGCTCCAGCCGCTCGCCCGGGTTATAACGCACGCTGAGCATCCGGCTCAGGATTTCGCGCGTCTCGTCTTCACTGAGCCACTGAAACGGGCTGGTTTTCACCAGCGCCCACTTGACCGTCATAACGGGTTCACCTCACTGTTCAAGATACGCCTTGCGTTTAGGTGAACGGCTCTCGGAGGAACAAGGCAGTAGAAGTATACCCAAGTCGCGGGGCGACGGTTATTCCACGCCCGGCTGCGGTTTCGTCCACATCCGCAGGAGCATAAAGCCAATCACGCCCGACAGCGCGGAGCCAGAGAGGATGCCCAGCTTCGCGTAGTTCAACTCGTCGCCGGTGAACGCCAGCCCGCCGATAAACAGCGCCATCGTGAAGCCGATGCCCGCCAGAAAGCCGACGCCCGTGATGTGAATGAAGTTAATCCCCTGCGGCAGCTGCGCCAGCCCCAGCTTAATCGCCAGCCACGAAAAGAGCGAGATGCCCAGCGGCTTGCCAATCATTAGCCCCAACGCAATCCCCCAGATGACGCGACTCGTCCAGTTGATTCCGTTCTCGCCGCCGAAGGTCACGCCCGCGTTCGCCAGCGCGAAAATCGGCATCACGGCAAACGCCACGAAGTAGTGCAGCTGATGTTCCAGCCGTTGCAGGGGCGACTGCACGCGCAACGCCTCGCGCTCAATCGCCTCCACCGCCGATTGCTGTTCGGGAGTGAGGATAATCGTGCGCTCCGCCGTCGGCTGGTCGAACTGGTTCAGGTACTCGCGCACCCGCGCCAGAAACAGTTCGGGGTCAATCCGCGAGCGCACGGGAATCGCAAACGCGCCCAGCACACCCGCCACCGTCGCATGCACGCCTGACTTAAGCATAAAGAACCACATTCCCAGGCTCACGATGAAGTAAATCAGCGCGTTGCGCACGCCGAGACGGTTCATCAGAATCATCCCGCCCCAGAACAGGAACGAATAGAACAGCGCGTCAGTCTTTAGATTCTCCGTGTAGAACAGGGCAATCACCAGCACCGCGCCGAGGTCGTCCACAATCGCCAGCGCGGTCAGAAACACTTTCAGGGCGAGCGGCGCGCGTGTGCCCAGCAGTGCGAGCGCGCCCAACGCGAACGCGATATCGGTCGCCATCGGCACGCCCCAGCCCCGAATCTCGGGCGTGCCCCAGTTCAACGCGACATAAATCAGCGCAGGCATTACCATCCCGCCCAGCGCCGCCGCCATCGACAGCGCGGCTTTGCGCGGGGAGCGCAACTCGCCCACCAGCAGCTCGCGCTTAATCTCCATCCCCACCAGAAAGAAGAACACCGCCATCAAGCCGTCGTTAATCCAGAGCAGCAACGGCTTGTCGATATCGATGAGGTCGCCGAAGCGCACCTCGACGGGGGTCGCCCAGAGGCGGAAGTAGTAGTCGCCGAGCGGCGAGTTCGCCCACGCCATCGCGATAATCGCGCATGCCAGCAGCACGATGCCCCCTGCGCTCGCCTGCTTAGCGAACAGCGCGAATGGCTTCACCAGCCGCTCGATGGGCAGGGGCGGGAGCGTCTGCAGTTTCGGAGGTTTCGTCGCCGCCATCGCTTACATCCCCAAAATGTGGTAGCCCGCGTCGATGTAAATCACTTCGCCTGTAATTCCGCGTCCCATGTCGCTGAACAGGAACACGGCGGCGTCGCCGACTTCGTTCGGGTCGGTATCGCGTTTGAAGGGCGCATGATGGCGCACATACTCCATCATCGAGGTAAAGCCGCGAATGCCCCGCGCCGCGAGCGTACTCACGGGCCCCGGCGAGAGCGCGTTCACGCGAATCTGTCGATCGCCCAGTTCATAGGCTAAGTAGCGCACGCTCGCCTCCAGCGCCGCTTTCGCCACGCCCATCACATTATAGCCCGGCACCACCCGCTCGCTGCCCAAGTAGGTGAGCGTTAGAATTGATGCGCCGTCGCGCAGAATCGGCTCCAGCGCGCGCGTCGCCGCCACGAAGGTATACACGCTGGTCTCCAGCGCGATTTTGAACCCCTCGCGCGAGGTGTCGAGATACCGCCCCATCAGCTCCTCTCGCAGCGCATACGCCACGCAGTGCGCCATGAAATCCACCTGCCCCCAGCGTTCCTGAAGCGTCGCGACGACCTGCTGAATCTCGGCGTCGTTATTGAGGTCGCACTGGAGCGTAAACGCGTCGGGCAACTCGCGGGCAAGCGCGTTCACCTTCTCTTCAAAACGGTCGTTCTGATAAGCAATCGCGAGGCTTGCGCCGTGCGCCGCGCAGCGTTGAGCAATCCGCCATGCCAGACTGTGCTGGTTCGCCACGCCGAAAATCACGCCCTTCTTCCCTGTGAGCATAGAATACGCCTCCTGTCGGGGGATATTGTACCTGACAGGGGGGCAGCGGTCAGATTCGAGAAACGAGCCTGAGGCAAGCGGTATAATCAGAGGCGGCTACGCGCGGGGAAGATCAGGAATATGAGTAGAAAGCCATGGTCTATCTCGACAACGGTACGCAATCCCGCACGCTTGCGGGATTTTGTGCTTGTGCTTGCAGAGATGGAAGGAACTCCCTTCGACGCGAACGCTCAATGTGAGTTCCAAATACGGCTAATCAAGAACCGATTATATCGTCCCACGCTTATCCCAGAAAAATATCGTGCGTATTTTGAAGACCCCGACGCCGAGATACCCTACGCTGTTGCGAAGGATGTATTCCTGTCTCAAAATTATGAGGATCCCGCGATGCGCGGTAGGCAATCTGCAAATCCGCTCAACAAACTTGGCTTTGCGATTGCTGTCCAAAAGTTGGGCCCCGTGAGGATAACGAAAGCGGGGCGCATGTTGATCGATCAACCTGAAAAAGTCAGTGATTTGTTGTTTGCATCCCTTCTAAAGCTGCAATACCCCAACCCACTAAGCCAGCGCGACTTTACGGCGCGGCAAGGATTCAATATCGTTCCGTTTTTGGGTTGCTTGGCGCTTCTTCAAAAGCTAAAGGAGTTAGAAATCTCCCATCTCAATAAGGACGAATTTTGCCTCTTTGTTCCTGCCTTGATTGACGCCTCCCAGATTGAAGAGTATACGCGTAGAATACTTACATTTAGGCAATCTTCCCCACAACAGAAGGCGCATCTGAGTCTTGAGTGGGTTCAAGAATTCTATGGGGAAACGACAATCACAAAGAATTCAAAAAAGTTCAAAAATCTTTACGAATACGGCGATAATGCGATGCGCTACTTCCGATTTACACGCTACTTGCTGGTGGTTTCTGATCCCCTACGGGGCGACTGGCAGATCAATATAGAGCCATCCCGCTCCACTGAAGTCGAGTTACTATTAAGCAGTTTCGGCAGCACGCCCCGACACTTCTCATCGGTTTCAGAATACATGGAATATCTTGGAGACCCTGACCAGCCTCCCCTGCCATGGAAGCAAATCAACGAACTCAAGCAAGTGGCTATCTCCCTTCAGACGGAGCTTTTGACCCTGATGCCCGATTCCTCCGAATCTCGAGACTTATTGGAGGTAAATCTAAACTTACTAAGCAAGGATGAAATTGAGCGACTCATTGAACGCATGAGAACGGAAATCCGCCGCAGAACCCAACAGGCACAACGATACCATCTACGCCTGAGTGTGGAACGACTTGAGGATCATGCGAAAGCAATTACCCAGCTCAGTCGCAGAAAGGGCGTCCAACCCGAAGAGTTTGAACAGCTGCTGTATCAGGTTTTAGTAGCGCTCGATGATGAAGTATGGATTCAGCCAAACTATCCTACAGACGACTATGGCAACCCCATCAGTCACGCTCCAGGAGGCAAAGCAGACATCGAGTGCCTTTACTCGAATTTTGCGATGATCGTCGAGGTGACGCTGGATACAGGAAACTTTCAGTGGGTGCGTGAAGGACAGCCCGTGATGCGCCACTTACGAGAGTTCGAGGAGCGAGCGAAGTCGGATGCGGTCTACTGTCTCTTCATCGCTCCTCGGATTCACGACGATACTTATTCCCAGTTCTGGTTCGCGGTCAAGTACGAATATAAAGGCACGCGGCAGAAAATACTACCTCTTAATGCTTCTCAGTTCCGTGTTGTTATTGAGACGCTTCGTTCGTGGATTGAGAAACATCAGAAGATGGATCACCGCCTCTTGCAACGCCTGATAGATGACTCACTCGCGGTAGACCATATCAACGGGTATCATGAATGGCGTCGGCACATTCAGCAAACGCTTGACCAGTGGGCTGCGGAGGTTAGGAACCAATGAGACCGTGCGCTTTTTATCTCGGCGACTGCATCGAAATTTTGCAACGGGATGTGGAACCTGCCTCGGTAGATCTCATCTACGCGGATCCACCGTATAACGCCTCTGGAAAAGAACTCAATTTAGTCAATAATCAAACAGGTGGACCATTCTACAAAATCAATGAGGAATGGGATACATGGTTGCCTGAAGCTTATTGGCAGTTTACGGAAGCGTGGATGAATGCTTGTCGACGCGTAATCAAACCTCACGGCAGTTTATATGTTTCCTGTACCTACCATAATCTGGGGGAAGTATTGGTTATCGGAAAACAGGCGGGATTCCGTGTTAACAACGTTCTCGTATGGCGCAAGACTAACGCTATGCCAAGCATCACAAAGCGCACTTACAAACACACTGTCGAGTTTGTCGTGTGGTTTGTTGCAGGAAGCGGCTGGACATACAATTATGAAGCTATGAAAGAGCTTAATCCCTATCGCACAAAAGCGGGTAATCCGTCCCAAATGGGAGACTTTGTCGAGATAGATGATGTTGTCTCTATGCCGATTGTGCAGGGCAAGGAGCGACTGCGTCGTCCGGATGGACGCGCGCTGCACCCAACCCAAAAGCCCGAAAAGCTTCTACAGATTATTATTGCAGCATCTTCGAATCCGGGAGAACTCGTGCTGGATCCCTTCGCAGGCAGCGGTACCACCTTGGTCGTAGCCCAGAAGATGCAGCGACGGTGGATTGGAATAGAAAAGAACCCTGTTTACTACGACGCTGCTGTGAAACGGTTGAATGCCTTGCAGCCGAGCTTGGCTTTTGAGAGACGCCATGAGTATTCAACTCTATAACGCCGATGCATTAGACCTGCTGCCGACAATAGAAGCAGGGAGTGTGAAACTGATCTTCGCGGATCCGCCTTACAACCTGTCGGGGCAGGGCTTTCTCACTTGCCGTAGCGGAAAACCTGCCGCCTGCAACAAGGGGGAGTGGGATCAGATTGATGACCTGCATGAGTTTAACCGCGCATGGATACGCGAATGCGTGCGTGTGTTGGCTGACGACGGTACGCTGTGGATTTCAGGCACGCTACACAATCATCCCTCAATTGGAATGGCACTCAAGGAACTGGGGTTGTGGATTATCAACGATGTTATCTGGTACAAGCCCAACGCCACCCCTCTTCTCAAGACGAACCGTCTCGCGCCTGCGACCGAGCTAATCTGGGTTGCCAGTAAGACGAAGCGATACTATTTTGACTATGAAACGGCGAAGCGACTGAATGGTGGAAAGCAGATGCGGAACCTATGGGTTCTTCCTGCCGAGAAGCACCGTACCTCCCACCCTGCCGAAAAGCCTGAAAGCCTGCTGTTGCGCATTTTGCTGATAGCCTCGCGCGAGGGCGACCTGGTGCTGGACCCTTTTATGGGTTCGGGAACGACAGGCGTGGTTGCCAAGAGGTTGAAACGACGCTTTATCGGCATCGAGATAGACCCTGAGTATTATGCTATTGCCTCGCAGCGTATATCAGGAACAACGGCCGAGCCGCCCGATAGCTCCCTACTGGCCTGCCAAGAACAACCTCCTTTGTGGTGAATCTTGTTTTTGAGGTACAATTCCCCCGCTATGCGCGTCGCGTTTTGGCTCGCGGGGCTGGGAATGACTGCCCTGACAATTATTGCATTTTACTGGGTACCGCCCGCGCAGGATTTTCGCGACCCCGGCTCGGCGCGGATTATCCTGTTCCATGTGCCTGCCGCGATTACCTGCACGCTCTGTTTTCTGGCGGGGGGCTTCTTTGGGTGGCGTTATCTGCGGCGGCGCGCGCCCTTAGACGACGCCCGCGCCGCCGCCGCGAACGAGGTCGGCATGATGCTTGGCGTCGTCACGCTGCTCACGGGCATGGTCTTCGCGACGATGCAGTGGGGCAAGCCGTGGCACTGGGATCCCCGCCAGACAAGTTTTCTGCTGCAACTAATGATTTACGCGGCGTACTTCGCGCTGCGCAGCTCGGTGGAGGACGACCGCCGTCGCGCCGCCGTGAGTTCGGGCTACACCGTGTTCGCCGCGCTCACTGTGCCCCTGCTCGTGTTCATCCTGCCGCGCCTGCCGATGTTCAAGGAGGTCTCGCTGCACCCCAGCAATGTGATGGCGAGCAAGGAGGGGCTGGACTGGTTCTACCGCACGGGGGTCTATCTGGGGTTCGCGACCTACTGGCTGCTGGCGTTCGGGCTGTATCGGCTGCGCATGGCGACTTTTACGCTGGAGGCGAGAATCAATGAACTGGCAGACCGCGTTGAGCATCAGCATTCTCATCGTGTGGGCTGGAGTCTTCGTGTACCTGCTGTGGCTGCAGGGGCGGATGGCGAAACTTCAGAAACGCCTGCAGGAACTTGAGGGGCGGGAATAGCCCTTATACCTGACGCCGCTTCCGCGCCACAATTAGCCCGCCACCCGAAAACGCCAGCAAGATTACCAGCGCGCTCGGCTCAGGAACCCAGTAGCCGCCGCCGTCGCCGCGCGAACGCCACGCATCAATCCGAATCCTCAGAAACAGCGCAGCGTGGTCAGAAGCGTTCTGGCTGTCGGTGATTTCGAATCCAGCAGGCAGTCGTCCTGTCGGAAAGCGGCGCGTATTGAAAAGACTTGCCTGGAGCACATTTATCCTGTCGCGTCCCAGTTCATTCGGCGAAACGAGCAAGTAGTCGAGCCGTTGGTCCAAATCGGCGTTCGTGTTGCTTACTCGCCAAGTGCGTTTGCCGCCCAGCCCGTCGACAGGCATCGTGTCGCGCAGGCGTGCGGACAAGACCGTGCTAATCGGCGCGTAGGTGCGTCCATCAGGGAGGGTCGAATTGATGGCGCGGATGGGGCTGAGGTCAGGGTCCTCGTTCTCGTTGAGATCGCCCCCCAGCAGGTAGGCGGCGCGACGATTGCGCACGCGCCACTCGCGAATGCGGTCACGGGTATTCTCGGCGTTCGTTTGACGGCGCGTGCTGCTGCCGTCGTCCGCGCCCGAATCGAAATGCGCCCCGAACACGCCCAGACCGTTCGTGCCGGGAATATCGATAAGCCCCACCGTCAAGCCCCGATTGGGCGCGCCGATACTCACATCAGTGATATTGCGAAACGGATAGCGGCTGATAATCGCGTTGCTGATCCAGCCGTCGCCGATACGGTTCACATACAGGAAATAGTCGCGATTGCGTTGGGGGTTCGCGCCCAGATAGGTCAGGTTATTGCGCACGAAGCTGTCCAGTGCGGATTCCTGATTGAGCGCGTTCCAGCTGGTGCGCGTGTCGCCGCCCACCTCCTGCAGAATGATAATGTCGGGCTGGAGGTAGTTGAGCGTTTTCGCCACGAAGGGCGCCTGTGCGCTGCGTGGATTGTTGGCGCCCACTGCACGCGCGATGTTCCAGTTTACAATCTTGACCTCGGTTGCGCCTGCAAGCGCAATCGCCAGCCCCCAAAGCAGGGCGAGTCCCGTAAAGCGTTGTCCTTTCATCGGGCGTCATCTCCAAATTATCCGAAAGCCCGCGTTATGCGCGGGTTAACCACCTTCCAGAGAGCAAGCAGCACAAACCCCAAGCCAACCCCTATCAATATACCCCATCCTGTGCGCTGGAGCGAGACGAGCAAGGGACTGTGCAGGTGGCAGAAGGTGTTCACGATGGAGACCTGCCCGATGGTCGCCAGAAACATCGCCAGGGGCAGCCAGCGCGTGCGCCCTGAGAGGAGCAAAGCGGCGGCAATCACCAGCGCAGGATGCCCCACGAGGAACTCCTTCGTGCGGGGGCGCACATTCATCACGGTCTCCAGCATGGCGCGCAGGCGCAGTTCCCAATCAGGCACGGCGCCCGGCGCTTCGTTGCCTGTGCGAACGAGCATAAACCCCAACGCGCCCAGAATTACAAGCGCAAGGACGACCTGTCCCCACAACACGGGGCGGTTCACCCACTCGCGCCAGAAGTCCCAACGCCCAACCGTCCACGCCGTGTAAAAAATCAACACCAGCAACAGGGGTAGCGCGTGCGCGACTTTCACCCCGGCGAACTGATCGGCTTTTATCAGAAACGGCGTTTCTCCCAGCAGCCCCACGATATGCAACGCGCCCATCAGGCTCCAGGCGAAGGGGATAATCAGGAGGGATGCAAGGCGGAGGAAACCCTCACCCCCAGCCCCTCTCCCACGGCGTGGGAGAGGGGAGTT
>CAYYCA010000009.1:16326-19518 GCA_964470265.1 uncultured Fimbriimonadales bacterium
CCCTCACCCCCAGCCCCTCTCCCACGGCGTGGGAGAGGGGAGTTTTCTTCCCCCTCTCCCACGGCGTGGGAGAGGGGGGCAGGGGGGTGAGGGCTTCCCGCCAAACCCGCGAGCGCGACCATCCCCACTGTCGGGAACGCCAGCGCCGCTGTTAGCGCAACCAGTTTCCGCCCCAGCGGCAGCAGGCAGAGCAACGCGAACAGAACCCCCAGCGCCATCGGCGCAAACGCCCAGTACCCGCCCGAACGGAACAGGGTGATTAGCCACCCCAGCAACACCCCAACGCCCAGCCCTGCCAGCGCAAACTGCCAGAGCGCAGGCTGCAACGGTTCAAACGGTCGCGCCCCCGACTCGCGTATCGTATAGCCCGCTCCGTCGAGCCGTTTCGTTAGACTCTCCAGAATCTCACGCAGCAGCGGCGGATCCGCGCCTGCCGCCCGCAGATACAGCACACGAATATTGCGTTCCTGCGCCGCCCGCTCCAGACGCTCTACAATCTCTTGCGGAGACAGCGTAAGCGACTCGGCAAGCCCGATGCTATGGACGCGCACTGTGCGGTCGGGAATCGCCCCCATCAGGTTGCCCGCGCCCATCTGTTTAGCGAACTCGATTGCGCCGAAACGCTGCGCGTTCGCCTTGATGTTCTGCGCCGTCGCCTCCAGCCCGCGCCGATAGCCCAACACTTGGTCGCCCGCGAAAATGAGCAGCGTCGCGCCTTGCTCACGCGCAAAGAGTAAACTGCCGCGCAGCGCGAGGGGCGTAATCCCCTGCGGGTTCACCAGCCGCGCCACAATCGGCTTGCCGCCCGCGCGCACCTGCTCCACCTGTAGGGGATCCAGCCCCAGCCCCATCTGGCGTATCGCCTCGCTGTCGCCGACGACCCAGAACCGCGCCCCGCGCTCGGAGCGAATCTCAACAGCGGGCGCGTCGCGCGGCGGCTGCAACTCGACCCGCGCCTTGAGGGCGAACATCCGCTTCGCCTGCTGGAACCGCGCCTCGCTGAGCAGGTAGGTCGGCTTGGGCGCTGCGAGAGGCGCGCCCCAGTCGTCGAGCGTCCCCTCCGTCAGCGCGACGCTGAACGGCGTGTTGAACCCACGCAGCCACTCGGCGACCGTCTTGCCCTCCGCGCTCGCCCACTGCGCCACATCGGGATAGTCCAGCACCAGCTCCACCGCGCGATTGGACTGCTCCACCCGCAGCCGGTGGAGCGCAATCATCCCCGCCGCAAGGGAGGAAACGAGGAGACTGATTACAAGGATCCAGCGATTCAATCCATTCATAGGTCCTGTGAAAGCCTTACCTTACGCCGCCGTGGGATTCCTCGCTCCGCGAGGAATGACAACGATTGTCATTCCGAGCGAAGCGAGGAATCCCAACGCCTCCTACTATGTTTCGGAAGTATTTTTCGTACCTGAGACTCACCTCACGACCCGCCTGCCATCGTACACGGGCGAGACCTTGCGCTGTCTGCGAATGTAGTCCGCCACGACATCGAGCAGCTTCTTGCCCGTATCGGCATAGGAGACGCCCAGCGGCTTCAGGTAGCGGTCAGCAAAGTACGAGTTGGTCGTGCCCTTGTAGATTCGATCGTCCTCGATGGGCTGTCCGTTAATCGTCGCCTCGATTAGGCGGCGGTTCTCCACGCGATACCGAATGCCGCTTACTGTTGGCCGCTGCTCGGCAAGCAGGCGTTTGAGGTCGCGCCCAGTGATTTCGAAGCGCACAATCGTATTGCCGAACGGCATCATGCGGGCGAGGTCAAAGTAGGAAATCGCGCCCCGCGCCAGTTCGATGCGAATACCGAACATGTTTTGCAGGTCGAACTCCACGCCGAGCATCGAGCGCACGGCGTCGCCGACTAAGTAGTAGTGCGCGAAATCGTCGCCGCGGCGCACGAAGTCGGCTGTGGCAGTGCCCACGATGCGCCCGTACTTGCCCGCAATTCGTTTCCAGTAGCGTTCCAGCACGCGCTTAGTGGCGGGGTCTTCAGGAATGTCGGCGGTAATCGGAACGAGCCGCCCCTTGTAGCCCACCATCTCGAGGCGGTTGGTTTCCGAATTGCGCCAGAAGAGCAAGTCCAGCCTGCCCAGCTCGCCGCCCCACTGGTGCGCCTGCACGATAATCGTGCCCCCGAGATTCACGGGGGCTTTCTGTTGCCACTCGATGAAGCGCGGCTCCGCAAGGCGCGTGTGCGAGTGCCCACCGACAATCACATCGATCCCGGGAACCTCGCGGGCGAGGCGTTCGTCGTCGCCAATCCCCAAATGCGAGATGAGGATTACCACATCGGCTTGCTGGCGCAACTGCGGCACGAGGGTACGGGCGACCTCGAACGGGTTCGTGACCTCCACGCGCTCGCGCGCCCCGCGATAGTTCTGCGTGTCGGTCAGCACCAGCCCGAACAGCGCGACGCGCAGCTCCCCGATTTGCGTAATCGCGTAGGGCGGCACGAGCGGCTCGCCCGTGTCGCGATAACGCAGGTTCGCGCACACGGTCTGGAAGTTGCCCATCTTCACGAGGCGCAGCACTGTGTCCAGCGGGTTGCTGAATTCGTGGTTGCCGAGCGTGGCGAAGTCATAGCCGCAGGCGTTCATGCACGCCACATCCGCCTCGCCCTGAAACTCCAGCGAGAACGGCGTGCCGTCCATGTAGTCCCCCGCGTCGATGACCAGCGCAGGGTAAGGCTGCAACTCCTCGCGCAGGCGTTTAATCAGCGTCGCCCGCCGCGCCACGCCGCCGATGTTGGTCTTAAAGGGCACGCCTGCTTCCGGCGAATCGGGGGCGATGCTTTCGGGGTAGCTGAAGGGCAAGAGGTGTCCGTGGGTGTCGTTCGTATGCAAAATCGTTAGGCGGAACCAACGCCCGCTGGGGTCGGCGCTGTAGCCCAGATGCAGCACGACGCCCAACAGGCTTAGGGTGAACCAGAGCCTTCTCATTTTACTTCTCCGCTTTCGCCGCCTGCGCGGCTTTCATCGCTTCCTTCCGACGCTGCTTGAGCCGTTTCATGCGCCGATGGCGGCGCTGCCGTAGTTCGCGTACACGCATGCGCATAGTTCAGACCTCCGTTTCGTGATGGTGCGACGCGCGGTCGCTAAGCCAATTGTACCTGCTCAAAGATAGTTGGGCGGCTGAAGCCGTTCGTATGCGAACGAAGCCCACCTACGCAGGCTATAGCCGACGCAGGTCGGCTTC
>CAYYCA010000010.1:0-18960 GCA_964470265.1 uncultured Fimbriimonadales bacterium
CAGCTGCCTTCGATTACTTTGAGCGTCATCGTTTCTCTCCGTAAGTAAAGCTATATCCTATCTTCCAGCAGGTTCAAAAACTGCTGCACACTGACAATTTGCACCCCACGCGACTGCAGGTGCTCTATGAGTTCGATATCGCGTTTCAGGTCGTCATCGCGCGACACAAGATACTGTGCTTGCCCCTTCAACGCGGTTTCCAGCACCATGTCATCACGGGCGTCACGGCACAGCCGTAAGTCGCCCGTGATTTCTACCCATAGGCTGCGCTCACTCACAAGCTCTGCAAGTTCCAGAACAGCCGATGGGGGGATACGGAACCGCTGTGCTAAGCGGGGGCGCTGCAACACTGTAATCAGCTCATCCATCAGAGGGCGGCTAACAACAGTCAGGAACCGTCGCTGACGAAACGCTTCCAGCAGACGCGCAGGATAGCCGTCGGGATTGAGCGCCGCCGAGACCCACACATTTGTATCAACTACCGTGCGCATTCCGTGCGATACTCTTCAAAGGCAGCCGTGATTTCGCGTTCGATCTCAGCTTGGTCAACGCCGTGCGTGTGGCGTCGGAAAATCTCCAGCACGCGCTCCATACGCTGTTGCCAGTGCTGTTCTTCCAGTTCAAGCCAGTGCGCCAGTACCTCGCCCGCCAGTGCCTCTGGAGCGCGCTGACACTGCTCCGCGAGGCGTTGCAGGTGTTGCCACTGCTCATCGCTTAGATGTATTTGGATGGTGGTCATTTTCTCACCTGACGAATTCTACCCTCAACAGGTATAATCCCCGCGATGCTGACGCCAGATACTCCCAAGATGTGGGGCGGGCGGTTCGAAGGCAGCCTCTCGCCCGAAGCGCAAGCGTATTCGTTCTCGCTGCAACATGATGTTCGCCTGTGGAAGCAGGAGCTGCACGCCAGCGCCGCCCACGCCCGCATGATGGGCATCACAGGCATGCTCAGCCCCCACGAGGCGAACCGTATCGTGGACGCCCTGCTCGAAATCCACGCCGAAATCGAGGAGGGCGAGTGGTTCCCGTTCGATGAGTATGAGGACATCCACACGGCGATTGAGGCGCGTCTGTATGAGAAAATCGGCGCACTGGCGGGCAAGCTGCATACGGGGCGCAGCCGCAACGACCTCGTGGCGACCG
Source organism: uncultured Fimbriimonadales bacterium (assembly GCA_964470265.1). Taxonomy (GTDB): domain Bacteria; phylum Armatimonadota; class Fimbriimonadia; order Fimbriimonadales; family GBS-DC; genus GBS-DC. The sequence continues at coordinate 1,146 of CAYYCA010000010.1, forward strand.
AAGTGCGGATGTGGCTGCGCGAGCGCACGACTGACCTCGCCCGCGCTTTGCTGGGGCTGTGCCACCAACTGATGCAACTCGCCGAGCAGCACAAGGAGACGCTGATGCCGGGGCTGACCCACCAGCAGCACGCGCAGCCCGTGACGCTGGGGCATCACCTGATGGCGCACTGCTGGGCGTTCATTCGCGATTTGTCGCGGCTGGCGCACGCAGGCGACCGCATGAACCTCTGTCCGCTGGGGGCAGGCGCGCTGTCGGGCACGACCTTCCCGATTGACCGCGAGCTACTCGCCGCCGAACTTGGCTTCGGTATGCCCATCCCAAACAGTATGGACGCCGTGTCCGACCGAGACTTCATCGCCGAGTATCTGTTTGTGTCCGCGCTGTTGATGGTACACCTCAGCCGTCTCGCGCAGGAGCTAATCCTGTGGAGTACGCCTGAGTACGGCTATGTAGAACTCGCCGACGCGCACACGACGGGCAGCAGCATGATGCCGCAGAAGAAGAACCCCGACATCGCCGAGCTGATCAGGGGGCGCAGCGCGCTGGTGATAGGCAACCTGACGGGCATCCTCGCGCTGCTGAAGGGGCTGCCGCTAACCTACAACCGCGACCTGCAGGACGACAAACCGCTGCTGTTCGCCACGATGGACACGGTAATCCCATCCGTGCGCTTGATGAGCGATATGCTGGAGCAGGCGCAGTGGCGTACCGAGCGCATGCGCGCCGCGTTGCAGGGCGACTTTTCGACGGCGACGGAACTGGCGGACTATCTTGTGCGCAAGGGCGTGCCGTTCCGCGAGGCGCACCATATTGTGGGGCAGATTGTGCGCGAGTGTATTCAGCAGGGCGTCGGGCTGGAGGGGCTGACGCTGGAGATGTTGCAAAAGCATCACCCGCGCTTCGAGGCGGACGCGCTGGAGGCGATTGACCCCGAACACGCCGTGCGCGCCCGCACTATCTTAGGCGGAACCGCGCCTGAGTCGGTGATGCAACAAATTGAACAGGCGAAAAACTGGTTGGCGGCGATTGAGCATCAGCTGAACGAGTTGCTGAACCCGAACTGATGGCGTCGTGGCTGAAGTCGGAGGCGTGGCGTTTGCGCTGGTTGCCGTTCCTGACGGCGACGGCGGGCGTGCTGGCGGTGTACCTGCTGCAGGAAGTACCGCTACTGCGCCGCCACGCGCTGCTATTCGCACTGTTGGCGGGGCTGGGCTTCTTTCTGCCTGCCGTGCGCCATCGGTTGCTGATTCTGTTTGCCTATGGGTTGGGGCTGTATTTCATCACCAAGTCGGTCGCTACTTGGCTGGATTTACCGATGGGCGGCTTGGGCGTGGTGGAGCAGGTGTTGTGGCTGCCGTTGGGCGTGCTGTGTGTGATTAGTGCGCTGGGCATGGGGCGTCGGCATCCGCCAGAGTGGCCCGTTGCGCTGCTGATGGTCGCGCTGGGGCTGTATTTCGCGAACTTCACCTATGTACATTATTCTCAGAATAACTGGCTGCAAGTGTTAGCGGGCGTGGGGCTAACAGGCGCGGCGCTGTGGCACGCGGCAACCGTGTGGGTCGAGGCGAGTCCGTCGCCGCCGCGAGAAGCTTAATCCGTCGTCTCCGCTGTGCGGAACAGCGGATCCAACACTTCCGAATACTGATGCTCGATGGCTGCGAAGGTCAAATCGAGCGCGAGCGTCCACAGGAGCATCACGGCTTTCTCCGCAGGCAGCTCCAGCACATCGACGAAGAACTCCTTCATCACCTCTTCATAGGTGCGGGCGCTCTCTTCGGGCATCACATACCGCTCGCAGTAGCGTCGCTGATTGTCCCACGCCTCTTGCTGGAGCCTGTCCAGAAACTCGCGCACATTCGCAGGCGTGGCGTTCTGCAGTTTGGGACCGAACTCCGCTTCCACTCGTTGCTTGAACTCTTCTAATCGCACGGGCGCACCTCGCTTACAATTGTACCCCGCCTGTACGATAGGAAGCCCTTTTCGCAAAGGACGATATCGGTAAAGATTTCTTGCTTCGCTCGGAATGACAGAGCTTATACCAATCGAGAGTTCAAGTAGTGCAGATCGTCGGCGGGACGCCGACGCTACGCGAAGCGCGTTCGTAGCGTCGGCGTCCCGCCGACGATCTGCACTGCTTGAAACCTCAGTTGGTATTATTCGCCTAAACCTGTTGTCATTCCGAGCGAAACAAGAAATCTCTTTCGGCGTCATCTTTCAGGGGAAGCACTCATTACGCCCCTGACGCCAGTCGCTGCACGGTTTCCCAGCCCCCGATACGCTCGTAGCACGGCAGGTCTAACGGCGACGATTCCGCGACCTCCTGCGCGTCCAGCGGAATCTGTGCAACGGCGCACGCCAGCCCGCATAGAACGCCCCACTCGCCCTGTGCTACTGCGGCGAGGCGCGTGGCTTTCGGCTTGAGGCGCAGGAGCAGTCCCAGCATCGCGCGGGCGCGCGCCGCGTCAGGCGTCAGGTTATAGGTTGCGAAGTAGGCGTAGCTGCTCGGCGTCTCCACGCGGGGCAGTTCGGGAAGGCGGAGGATTGCGTATCCCTCGCGTTCGTAGCGTCGGGCGCGGGCGTCGCCGAACACGACGGCGCGGCGCGCGGCTTTCGGCGTCTCCAGCGCGCCCTGCCACGCCTCCGGAATCGGGTCGTTCAGCGCGTCCTGAATCCGTTCCAGCCCCAGCATGCTCAAAATCGCCTCGCGCGCCTCGGTTTCGAAACGGCGCGTGCGTCGCCAGCGCGCTACTGCCTCACGCGCTCCCTGTTGGAACAGGCGGAACACGGCGTCGCCCGTGGGCGCGTCGGCGGGTTTGGGCAGCGCGTCGCCCCACACGCGCAACGCGGGAACAAGGGACTCCCACTGGAGCGCAGGATCTTGGAGTACGTGCGGCAGGCTCCAGACCCGGGCGAGCCACTCGTAATACGCGCGGCGCGGCGCTGCGCCCCACTGATGCCCCTCGCTGTAATGCGCGAGTTGAAACTGCGATTCCGCCCGAAACAGCCGATACACGCGCTGGAGATACGGCGCGACCACTTCGGGGTTATCGCGCGTCCAGTCGCCCGAATCGGAGATGAGCAGCAGCGGGCGCGGCGCGACGAGCGCGACCACTTCGGGATTGCCCGCAAACAAGCGCAGCAGCGGCGCGTTCTCGCACACGCAGCCCCCCTGCATGATGCTGGAGACCATCTTCACAGGCGCGGCGCAACTCAGGCGCGGCTCCACCGCGCTCAGCAGAAAGGTCTGCGTGCCGCCGCCCGAAATCCCGCTGCAGCCGATGCGCTCAGGGTCGATCTCAGGCTGGCGACGCAGCCACTCGAACGCGCACAGGCTGTTCCAGGTCTGCAACCCGGCGCGGCTGAAGCCCCACCGTCGCCATTCGAGCGGCTCCGCGCCCCAGTGCGGCAGCTGGAACTGATCGTTGTAGCCGACCATGTCGTAGCTCAGCACATACACGCCTGCCTGCGCGAGGGCAACCGCCCGCAGCACATCGGCTTCGTTGAACCTGCCCTGTTCGAAGTGCCCGTGAGGCTGCAACATGGCGGGGGCGCGCTTGCCTGCAGGCGTTTCGGGAATGAACAGGCTGCCCGTAAGGTAGAAGCCGGGCAGAGTCTCCAGGGCGAACCGCTCGATGCGAAAACCGTCGCCGCGATGCGATTCGGCGCGGAGGGCGCGCAGCGGTGCAGGAAGCAGGTCGGGTGTCAAGCCCAGCGCGAAGCGCAGATGCGTCCGCAGCCGTCGCGCGAAAGCGTCCCAACGCGCGCGGCTTGCAATCCGCCCCTCCTGCGGCGGATACGGTGCGTCGTGCGTCCGCTCGGAACCGAGCATGGGGTAGTGAATACGCCTTTCAGGCGGTGAATCCTGCACCTTCTGTTGAGGGGATTACCTTTGCTCAAACTGCGCATAGAATCGCTCCCGTTCTGCCTCGATCTGGAACGGGATTTGCGGGTTAGCGTTGGCGGGCGCGGTGCAGTTGTACGCTAAAATCAGGCTGTTCACGCGCTGCATGAGCGTCATAATCCCCTGCCAGCTTGCCTCGCGCCATTCGATAAATCGCTCCGCGCTGAGCTGACAGGCGTGGGGATACTCGTGTTCGGCGATGCGCCACAGGCGCAGGGCGTCCTCGCGCAGGCGTTCTATCTCGCGAGCGCGCTCCAGCCAGTCGGGCAGCACGCCCGCACTTTTCAGCAGGCGGATGGCGGGACGCAGCTCAGGCGGGGCGAACCACTCCTCGTCCAGAGGCAACGGCTTCCCCTTGCCTGGCAAATCGTCGAACTTGCCCTCCTGCATCGCCTCCTCGATTTTACGCTCGGCGATGAGTTCAATCACCCGCTGGACATCAAAGCCCGACTCGCGCATCAGGGATATAGTTATACCGATCGAGAGTTCAAGTAGTGCCAATCGTCGGCGGGACGCCGACGCTACGCGAAGTGCGTTCGTAGCGTCGGCGTCCCGCCGACGATTGGCACTACTTGAAACCTCAGTTGGTATTATACCTTCCAGGCGCGGACGCGGATGCTCGATGGGGTATACTATCCGCTGGAGGAAAACCAAGCATGCCGATTCTGGGATACATGGGTACGCAGGAGTGGATGATTCTCCTGGTCATCGTGCTGGTGCTGTTTGGCGCGTCGCGGTTGCCCGCGCTGGCGCGATCGATTGGGGAGGCTCTGACGGAGTTCCGCCGCGCGACGCGTACCGAAGACGAGGCGGAACAGGCGCAGAAGTGAAACCCGGCAGTCAGGCAGGCGTCTCCAAAGCCGCTCCTGCCCTGCCCACGCTGATTGGCTGGCAGGGCGTTCGGCTGAATGCGCCGCCTGACTGGTTCCTCAAGGGCTATTCGGGGGAGTGGCGCGAGGGGTTCATCCAAATCGGCTCGCCCCAGAGCGCAGAAATCGACCTCAAGTGGACGCGCGCCCGCCGTAAAACCGACCTGAACTATGTGCTGCAGCAGTTCCTCAAGCAGCTGGAACGCGCGAAACACAAAGCGCGTCAGCCCTTCGCAGGAACGCTCCACCCCGTTGACGAGCACTGCATCGAGTTCCGCTGGCGTTCGGATGAGCGCGCTGTCGGACGCATTCAACGCTACCCCGACCATCATACGATTGTGCTGATTCAGCTTCGCTCGGCTTCCCGACACGACGCGCTGTTTCAGCTGGCGCGCCCGATTTTCGAGAGCCTGCGCGTCGCGCCTGACGAGGACGGATGGGTGGAATGGAGCCTGTACGGGCTGCAGACCGCTGCGCCCGCCGATTTTCGCCTCGAAAAATCGCAGGTGCTGACGGGTCAGACGCGCCTGACGCTGCGCCGTCGCCATGAGCGGTTGCTGATTGAGCGCATCGCCCGCGCCGAGCAGCTAATCAGGGGCTACGAGTTCACCGAGTGGGTGGACTACTGGCTGCGCTGGCAGGGCTGGCGCGGCGTGCGCGAGCCGTTCAACTGGGGCGAGAACGACTTCGGCGTGCATTTGCGGTCGCGGCTGGGGTGGGGCGCGCTGCTGACCGAGTGCATCGTCAGCCCGCTGCGATTGCGCCTGCCCGCGTGGCGCGTGCGCGCCGTCGCGTGGCTGTGCAAAGAGCGCAACACTGTGTTTCACATCCAGCACTTCTCGCCGTTCCGCTCGAACCTCATCGAGGAGGTGATGGCGCGTACAGTATGTTGTTGAGACGGCTCTTTCGACGCAACGCGCCGCCGCAGATAGACCGCAAACAGGTATTGCGCCTCTATCCCCTGCGCAACGCCGCCGTGCGGTCTGAGCAAAACGAGGACGGCGTCTATATCTTGATTGTGCCCCTCCAACCGCGCGGGCTGTTCGGCTGGTTTAGCAGGATTTTCAAGCTCCCTCGCGAACATCGTATCGAGCTGGACGAGATCGGCAGCGTGGTCTGGGCGCTGTGCGACGGACAGCATCAGGTGGACGCGATTGTGCAACGGCTCGTGCAGCAGTTCAAGCTGGAGCGGCGCGAGGCGGAGTATTCGCTGTTCGCGTTTTTGAACACGCTCTCACGGCGTGGGTTTATCGCCTATTCGAAGAAACGGCTATGAGCGCAACGAGTTCGGGACGGGACGCGATACGCAAGCAGGTGCAGCTGCCGCTGTCGGTGGCGTTTCGGATTAGCCTGCTGAACATTCGGGTACGGTTCCTGCGGGCGTTGATTACCGCAGCGGGCGTGATGCTGGGGATTGCGTTCTTTACGGCGGTGCGCGCTGCCGCGCTCTACGCCCCGCCGTTAGACCCAAACGACCCCGCTGCCGTTGAAGCTGCCACGCGCCAGACCTGGCTCGTGGTGATGAGCCTGCTGATGTCCACTGTCGGCATCTCCAACTCGATGCTGATGGCGGTCACGGAGCGCTATAAAGAGATTGGCACGATGAAGTGTCTGGGCGCGCTCGATTCGTTTGTGGTGAAGCTGTTCTTTCTGGAGGCGGGCATGCTGGGCGTCGTGGCGTCGGCGATTGGCTTTCTGGTGGGCTGGGGACTGGTATTTCTGATTAACCTGTTTCGGCAGGGTTCGGGGGTGTTCAGCGCGGCGACGCCGCTGGAGTTGCTTGGGTTGCTGGGTCAGGCGATGGCGGTCGGCGTGGTGGTGACGGTCGTGGCGACGATTCTGCCGGCGATTCGCGCGGCGAAGATGCCTCCTGCTGCGGCGTTGCGGGTGGAGGTGTAGTTAGAACGGTCTCCGCCATTCCAGCACCAATCGTTGCTGGTCGCGCGGGATGCTGGGGTCGGGGCGGCGTTCGTAGTGCGTCCACTGGAAGCCGAACATCAGGAAGTTCTCGGAGTCCAGTTTGCGCTCGGTGGAGAGGAAGAAGGTGTGGGCGATGCCGTTGCGCTCGCCGAAGCGTTCGGCGTCCACGCGGTAGCCGAAACTGTATTGCAAGCCGTCGCCCTGATTCGCGTTGAGAGTCAGCCCGCCGCGCCGCGTGCGACGGTTCTGCTGGTCGTTCCATTCAATCCGATAATCGCCGCGCAGGAAGATTCGGGGCGTCCAGCGCCACTCCAAGCCCCATGCGGAGACGCCCGTCGGCTGCAGCACGCTGCCCAGCACGACATTCGCGTTCGCCTGCTCCGGGTGCGTCTGGAACTCGTGGGTCAGGGTGAACCGCCCGTCCAGTTTGTAGGAAATGTTATAGTTGCGTACAAGGAACAGCCTACCGTCCTGATAGGTGCGGGTTTTGTAGTGCAGGCTGTAGCGCAGCTGCGGATGCGGGGGCGATTCGAGCTGATAGTAGCGATCCACGGCGCGTCCCTGCCCAGGCACATAGAGACCGACATAGCCGCCCGCGATTTTGTGGCGCAGGGCGGTGGCTTGCGCGGTGAAGTGCTTGTTCTCCTGTTGCCATGCGCCGCGGTCGGCGAGCGCGCCGTAGCGGAAGTCGAACTGGAACTCCTGCAGTCCCAGGAAGTTGAACGGCTTCGCGCTCTGGATGACCACCTGGCTCTGGGCGCGGGTGTTGGTGCGATCCACGCGCTGTTCCTGATACGCGCCGCCGATGCTCAGCACGCCGAAGGCGGTCTGGGTCAGCCCTGCGGACAGCACGCGGTTGCCATTCGCACCCTCTTTCGCCTGACGGGTCTCGGAGAAGGTGAGTTTCGCGCCTTGTCTGAACTCGTATTCCAGCCCGATTTGCTGTGCGCTTTCGTCGGGCGCGCCCTCGCGGTTGGCTTCCATATGCGCGAACTGCAGTTTTGTGCGTGGGTTCAGCGTGTAGGCGGTCTGGTAATGCCGATAGCGTTCGCTGGGCATGCCCGTGGCGTTCGTGCGTCGCTCCTCCAGCGCGAGATTCAGGTTGCGAATCGCCGCCGTATTGAACCGCCAGAACTCAGTGTCCTGATAGAGCGGGTTGGCGAGCGTGCCGCCGATGCGCCGCCGCTCCTGATAGGCGTTCAGCTGCCCCCAGCCCAGCTGATACTGCAAATCGTTGCGCTCATGCTCGTCTTGATAGAGCCGTTCGAGGATTTTATCGGACTGATACTCGTCCTGATGCCGCCCGAAGGTGAGGTTTTTGAACGGTTGCCACACGAAGCGATAGCGCTGGCGGCGGTTGTTGATGTTCTCCAGCGGGTTGCGTGCGCCGAAGCCGTACAGTTCGAGCTGGAGGTTCTGCGCGGGGCGGAGTTTGGCGGTCCAGTCATGCTGGCTGTAGCCGCGCAGTTGCGCAAAAAAGTCGCGTTCGGGGTCGGCTAAATCGTGCGCCCGCGCGAAGTCGGCGTCGACCTGACGCTGGTGGTAGTGCAGCTCGATTACAGGGTGGATGAATCGCGCGCTGGTGCGGTACAGTCCTGCGCCGATTTCGCGCACGCGCATCTGCGAGAACGCCAGCCCGAACTGCTTGGTGGTGATTGCCGCATCCCAGTCGAAGCGGTGGATGCCCTGCTCGTTGTGGAACAGCATCTGCTCGATGCGCGTGAGGTCGCGCAGGCGAGTGAAGCTGGAGGCGATGTTGCGCTCGTGCAGGCGCAGTTGCAGGTTCGGGGTGCGCAGCTGCCACTGGACGCCCTTGAGGTCGCCTTCGCCCGCGCGGTTGGCGGTTTCGTAGCGGCGCATCTGCAGGCTCATGTCTTTGGAGGGCTTGACCTCCACGCGCTGCATGGTGCGCTCCAGCCCCTGCTCGCGCATCAGCAGCGGCAGGTCGTGGTTCGGGTCGAACGGCACGGCGTTCGAGGTATCGTGGAACTGGCGCACCTCCTCGACGAGCTGCTGATGTTCCTGCGGGGCGAGGTTGGGCAGTTTGCCGAATTCGGGCGACACGGCGCGGTGGGTATGCTCTACGACCACGGTGGGCGTCTCGACGCGGATGCTCTCGCGCTCCAGTGTGCCAGTGGGGGAGCGAATCTCCTGGTCGGCGGCGGCGAGTTTGAAGCCGGGCTGCGTGATTTCGAGGCGCGTCTGGTCGCGGCTCATGCCGACTTCGCGGGCAAGTTGCCCTTTATCGCCTTCCGCGAGGTCGCCAAAGCGCGTGAACCCGTCGCCCACGCGCTGTTGCAGGCGCGAGGCTTTGAGCCAGGGCGTTTCGAGCGCGTACACATCGCGTTCGATGCGCGCCTCGCCTTGACGGAGCCGCAGCTGGTCAAACTTCAACGCGCTGTTGGGAGCGAACTGCAGGCTGGAGGCGAGTTGCTCGCGCACGAGTCCGCGCTCGCGCTCCCAGTCGCCTTTCTGCTGGTCGCCCAAATCTTTATAACGCTGGAACTGCGCACTCGATTCGCGCCGCGTCCAGTTCAGGTTCAGCCAGCTGCTGGTGAACTGCCAGCCCTCCTGCTCGATTATGCCCTTGTCGTCCTGAATGCGCAGTTGCGTCTGTTGCAGCGACGCCCCGCCAAGGTTCAGCCCGATGGCGTAGTCATAGCGTTTGAGTCCCCGCTCGCGCTCCCATGCAGCGAGTTGGTTCGCGTCCAGCCCGCTCTGCATGCCGAGCATTTTCTGCGCGGAGAAGCCCTTACCGATGTCCTGATAGTTGGCGCGGAGCTGGAGCGCGCCCGCGCTCAGTTGCAGTTGCTGCACGATGAACTGCGCCGTCTCGGAGGGGGCAATATTGGGGCGTTGGCGGTCGCGCACATTCGGCGCGGCGTAGGCGTTGATGGCTTCGCGCGAGCCGACAAAGAAGTAGCCCTGCAGGCTGCCGCCGCCCCCAAAGCGCAGGGCGTTCTGCATGCCATACGCGCTCAGGCGATAGGCGGCGCCGTCGTTCGTGGTCTCGGTCATACCCGGCATATAGAGCGCGCTAATCCCGCCGCCTTGCCCGAACGAGAGCGACAGAATCGGCAGCGCGCCCACCACGCTCTCGCGCTTGCCCTGCGGGTCATAGCGATAGTAAATCTGCACGGTCGAAACGCGGCTCACGGGCAGCGCGAGGGCGATATGCCCCGAGGCGTAGTCGATCCAGTAATCGACATCGCGCTGCAGGCGTTTACCGTCCACATAGACCGACTCAGAGTAGGGGATAACGGGCGCGTAGCGGGTCATGTAGCCGCCGCGCGTGCCGTTGCCGGGCAGGATGTCCGAAGTCGATTGGCCGACGGTTTGCGAGGCGGCGGGCGTGGACGATTTCACCACGCCATTCAAGTCTAACAACGGCGCAGCGTTCTCTTGCGCTGAGGCGCTCAGCGCAAGTCCCAGCAGCCCCATCAGCGCGAAGCGTCGCATAAGAACCCTTTATTTAAGGTCTACGGTTACAATCGGCACGAAGAATCGTCGTTTATTCGGTTCGCGCTGTGTTGCGCCTGAAATCTGGCGTCGGTCTTCCTCGCGGAGTTGCTGGTTCAGTTGCTGGAGCCAGCTGGTCAGGTCGCGCGTGGCGGAGGCGGTTGCAGGGCGTGCGGGCGCGCTCACGGTAATCGTCTCGGCAGGCGTTGGGGGAATTTCGCTCGGCTCGGCAATCTCGGTGACAATCGCGGGCGGGGTTGAAGTTGAAGCGGTTGGCGTGAATCGCGGCGCAGAGTCGCCAATAATCACCACAGACGGCATCGATTCGGGCGCGCTCGGCGCAGGGCTAAGCCGATTCTGCGCCAGCCAGCGGGGCGCAGGCGACACGGTGCGATACGACGGCGTGGACTGCAGCACAATCACCAGCGGCGCGGAGGGGAACGGCTCGGTCGGCGTGGCGTCCGATTGAGCAGAATGTGCAGGGAAGGTCTCCTGCACGCGCGGCGTGGGGATGCTCACAAATACTTCGCGCGCGGGTTCAGGGCGCGGCAGCGTCAGCCAGCTCAGCAGCAGCGCGACGCCCAATGCCGGCGCAAGCACGCGCCAGCTGGGAATCAGGCGACGAGGCAGACGCCGACGGCGCGTGGTGGACGCCAAAATCCGATCACGCAGGTAGGGCGGGGGCAACTCGCGCGGCAAACGACGCACCGACTGCCCCACCGACCGCCATAACTCAACCGTCGCACGGCACGAATCGCAACGCGCCAGGTGCGCCTCCACCGCGTTCTCATCGAACGGGTTCAACACCCCGTCTACATAAAGGCTTAGCTTTTCCTCCCATTCGGGGCAGTGCAAGGTTTTGCCCATCGTTCGCGCCTCTGTTGTGCTTAGACGGCGTAGCGGTGGAATTGTACCGCACTGGAGGGAAATTTCGTATGCCTACGCTGCCTGTTTCTGAGCTTCCGCGACGGGAATCCGCAACACAAACTCCGCGCCGCGCTCCGTTTCGCCCAGCGTCAAAAAGCCCCCGTGCTTCTGGGCAATCTCCAGCGAGATGGCAAGCCCCAGCCCGGTGCCCTTGTTCGGGTCTTTGGTGGTGAAGAAGGGGTCGAAAATCTGCGGACGGATGTCGGGCGGCACGCCGGGACCGTTATCGCGCACGCGCAGCTCGGCGTAGACGCGCCTGCCGTCGTTGTACAGCCCTGTCTCGATAGCGATTTGTCCGTCATCGCGCCCCTCCAGCGCGTCGCGGGCGTTGGTCAGCAGGTTAATCACTATCTGCTCCAGCGAGTTCGCCTCGCCCAGCACAGCAGGCAGGTCGTCGGCGTAGTTCTCTATGAGCGTAATCCCGCGCTGGCGCAGCTGCTCGCGCAGCAGAATCAGCGCGTTCTGGGCGACCTCGTTCAGGTTCACGGGTTCGAACTCCTCGCGCGGCTTGCGCGAGAAGGCGCGCAGGTGCTGAATAATCTGGCTCATCCGTACGGTCTGGCGGTGGATGATTTGCAAATCCTCACGGAGGGTCTCCAGTTGCTGAGCGTCAGGCGTTTCGGTTTGTTCCAGCGCGTCGAGGTTCTGCTGAGCAATCGCTCGAATAATCGCCAGCGGCTGGTTCAGCTCGTGCGCCACGCCGGAGGCGAGCGTGCCCAGCGAGGCGAGCTTGCTGGACTGAATCAGTTGCGCCTCCGCCTTCTGCAGGGCGTCCACCATGTGATTGAACGAGTCGGCGAGGTCGTCTAAGTCGGGGCAGCCGCGGCTGGGCAACACAACTCGTCGCGTCAAGTCGCCCGCCGCGATGTCGTGCGTGACCTTGACCAGAATCCGTAAGGGGCGCACCAGCGTCCGATGGAGAAACACCGCGCCTACCATTAGGAACACCAGCACGCACAGCATCGCCGTCAGGAACGACTCGCGTATCCGTTCGTTGATGCTGACGCGCAGTTCGCCTGCGATTTCCGCCAGACGCTGGTTCGCGCTGTGGAAGACCTCGTTCAGTCGAATTGCCAGCCCTTTATCCAGCTCATGTTGGGTTTCGCGGACGGACGCTTCCAGCATCGCGGAGAGGCTCTTCTGTTGCGCCTGCGCAAGTTGGGTCAGGGTCTGCTTGGTGCGGACGACGGCGCGTTGTTCCGCCTGTCGGATCTGAGCGCGGGTTGCTTGCTGCTGGCGGTTCGTCTGCTGGGCAAATCGGCTCTGCGCGGCGGCGCGGGTCTGGCGCAGTGCGGTTGCGGTCTGAGCGCGTTGCTGCTGGAAACTCTGCTGCAGGGATTGTTGAAGCGCGGCGACGAGCTGGAACGCCTCCTCGGCGGGCTGCGTAATGACCATCACGGCGCGCAGGCGACGGATGGGCGCGGCGGCGACGAGCCACTCGCCGTTGGTCAGGTTCATCAGCTGGCTGTGCGCAAGGGGCAGCGTGTAGAGTGCTTCGGGGAAGCGCGACTCCGTTTGCCCGACGCGCTTCGGGTCGCTGTGCGCCAGAATCAAGCCATCCTGCTGAATCAGGGCGACCGCGCCCCGCTCGCCCAGCCGAAAGCCGCGCGTTAATGCGCCCACCTCCTCCAGACTCACCAGCGCGAAAACCGCGCCCCGAAACTCTTTGCCCATCTGCCGCACGGGGACAATCATGGGCACGAGCGGCTGCATCCGCCCTTCCACGCGATACAGGCGCGCCTCGCCCAGCGTCGTCTCCTGATCGCTCAGCAGTTTCTCCCAGAGCTGTCGCCGATCCGACCAGGTCAGCGCAGGGTCGTCCAGCGCGTCGCCAATCTCCACAAGCGGGTTGCCTTGCGCGTCCAGCAGCGTCAGCGACAGATACGCCGGCTCCCGATCCTGCAACGCCTGCAGGATCCAGCGGCTCTCCTGCACACTGGCGTTCTGAATTGCGGGCTGCTGCGCAATCAGGGTCAGCTGCGCCGTGTAGTTGCGCAACAGCCCTTCCACCTGCCGCGAGAGCTGGGTCGACAGTTGCGCCAGATGCTGCACAATCAGCTCCTGAAGGGCGCGGCGCGTCGCCTGCTCCGTCGTGGTCTGCAGCGTCGCCAGCGAGTTGGACTGCACCGCCTGCACCTGCTGCTCCACGCGGTTCAGAGTCTGTTTCAGGTTCTGGAGGGTGTCGCGCTTGGTCTGCTGCAACGCGTTGCGTGTCGTGGTCTGCAGGTCGCCAATCGTGTCGCGCAGGAGGGCGTTTTGACGCTGGAGCATTTCGTCGCGGTGAGTTTCGAGTTGCCGATTGAGACGCCGCCGCACCTGCTGCTGGGATTCTTTCAGTACGGTTGCAACCCCTTCGCGCACGCTGCGCTGATAGTTGCTTAGCTCCTGCCGCACCCCACTCTGGAACTGCGTCGCGGAGCTGGAGACCTGATTGTTCAGGTAGATGTAGAGCAGCGCGCCCGCCGCCAGCACGGGCGCCAGCGCCATCAGCGCGTAAAATAGCAGAAGCCGTTCCCGCAAACCAAGTCGCCTCATTCGTACACCTTCTCCGCCAGATTGAGCAACATATCGGGAATGGTGATTCCCAGCGCACGCGCCGTTTTGAGGTTGTAATAGGTGAGGGCGCGGCGCGGAGTCAAGAGGGGCAGCTCTTCGGGCTTCTCGCCGTTTAGAATCCGGATGGTCTGCTCCGCGGCGAGCGCGCCCTGCTCAGCGAGATCAACCCCCGCGCCCATCAGCGCGCCCCGCCGCACGAACGAATCGGAGAACGCCAGCACAGGAAGACGGTTCTTCTGCGCGAACTCAATAAGCTGCTGCGACGGTTCGGGCGCGGCGCACACAGGGTCGGGGATGAGCCATAGCGCGTCCACCTTGCCCGACAGGCTCTGCAACGCCGCGCCGATTTGGGCGGGCTGTTCCAGCGGAACCTCCTGCAGGCTCAGGTTCAGGCGCGTCGCGTCCTCGCGCGCCTGATCGAGAATGCGCTGCGACACGGGGTCGTTCGGGTTATACAGCACGCCCACGCGCTTGATGTCAGGCAGAGCGTCCAGCAGCACGCGAAACTGCCGCTGCGGACGCACAGCAAGCGCCACGCCCGCAAACCGACTTCCGCTCTGCTCCACGCCCTGTATCAGCCCCTGCCCGATGGGGTCAATCACCATCGTGAACACGACAGGAACCTGTTGTTCACGGGGCAGCTTCGCATAGTGCGCCTTCAGCAGCAGCGCGGCGTCCGTACCCACTGCTAGGATGACGGCAGGGCTGCGCTCCAAAATGCGTCTGGGCAGCTCGGCGTCGCTGCGGTCGCCCTTGAGCGCGAAGGTGAGTGTTTGCGCCTCGACGCCCTGTTTTTCCAGCTCCTGATGGAATCGGTTCACGGCGTCGGCGTAGAAGCCGCCCTCGCGCGACTGCAGGATGGCAATCAGCCGAGGCTGGGCGCAGGCAAAACTGAGAAGAAAAAATAAGAGCAAGGTAAAGAACGGTGTAAAGAGCATTTGACAAAGCCGTGTCTTCCCGTTTTCGTCGGTCATAAAGGAGTTTGAGAGGCTCGCGTTGTCGCGTACTACATCAGAGCGGTGGAGATTGCTCGCTTCGCTCGGAATGACAAAGCTGTCATTCTTAACCTCACCCCCCAGCCCCCTCTCCGTAAATGGAGAGGGGGAGTCGGGCGCGTGCAGGGCGTCAGTTCCCCCCTCTCCGTTTACAGAGAGGGGGGCAAGGCTGATAAGGGTACACGGCTTCGCCTCAACTTGGGGAGACGCGCCTGCAATTTCCTGCGCTTCTTGAACCTCACCCCCCAGCCCCCTCTCCGTAAACGGAGAGGGGGAGCGGGCAGCGCGTGGCACGAGCGTTCCCCCCTCTCCGCGTGCGGAGAGGGGGGCAAGGGGGGTGAGGTTCGGAAAATCAGGGATGCACGCTTGAAGATTGAACTCAGGCGTTGTACCCTTGTCAGGGGGGGCAAGGGGGATGAGGTCGGAAAAATCGGCGAAGGGTGCGAGGCGTTTAAACTCAGACGTGGTACCCTTATCAGCCAGCCCCCTCTCCAGAATGGGGGTTGAATAAGTTGACCCGACAGGCACCAAGGTAGCCAAAGAGCCAAAAGAGCGATGTGCGAGTTCCAAGAACCCCCTCCTTAAAGTTCCCCCTACTGCGTAGGGGGAACCACGCAGGATTTGGTTCCCCTCGCGTAGCGGGGGGAAACTAAAGGAGGGGGGAATAGCCAGTTTATTATTCAAACCCCTTAACGGAGAGCGGGAGCCGTGCGTGCGCGAGGCATTGCTTCCCCCCTCTCCGTTTACGGAAAGGGAGGTGAGGCGGCTAAGAAGCGTCTCCCGCGAAAAATCACCTAACTGGTGCGACGGCGTCCCCGCCGTCGTGTCCCCCTTGGCTGTTATACCGATCGAGAGTTCAAGTAGTGCAAATCGTCGGTGGGACGCTGGCGCTACGCGAAGCGCGCTCGTAGCGTCGGCGTCCCACCGACGATTTGCACTACTTGAAACCTCAGTTGGTATAAGTACCGTCAAACCTCCGTTAGGGGCGCGTCCGCTGTTTTTCGCCCTCACCCCCCGCCCCTCTCCTACGCCGCGGGAGAGGGGAGTCGAGCGCGTACGCGATGCCGCTTTTTCCCTCTCTCCCGCGCGGCGGGAGAGAGGGTCAGGGGGTAAGGGCGCCATTCCAACTTCCGAACCTCCAGCCGTCAAGATTGTTGAACCTCCCTGCTTCCCCGACTTGGTTTCTGGCAATAGCGTCCCTACCAGTCTCGTTGATAGCTAATCCACACGCTGCGCCGACCGCCCGGCACCCAGCGCGCCATCTCCGTGCGCACATTAAACAGGTTGTCGATGCGCAGGTTGAACCGGCTGCGCTCGTCCTGACGGTAGACCAGGTTCAGATAAGTATTCCACGCATAGGCGTCCGTAAAGCCCTGTCCGACGGCGGGGTAGTTGAACACCAGTTGTCCGCTCAGCCCACGCTCTTTGAAATAGGCAAGACGAATGACGGCGCGGTCGCGGGCGGGTTTATAGTCTTCTTCCACGCCGCCCGTGTAGCGCACATACATATAGCCCGCGCCGAGCGTCCACTCAGGCGAGAGTTTGACCACTGCGTCCGCCGTCCAGCCCCAGATGCGGAAGCGGTAAAGGTTCTGATACTGACGAAGGTCCGGACGGTTGGGATCTTTGAGAAACACAGTAATCACATCATCAAGGTCGCAGGTAAAGTAAGAGAGGTCGAGTTGCCAGCGGGGGTGGAGGAAGCGATAGCCCAGCTCCGTACTGAAAGTGATTTCAGGGCGCAGGTCAGACTTGCCCTCGATGCTGAGCGGCACAGGATTGCCGTTCGCAGGCATCCAGACATAGAACCGTTGTAGATACATTTCCACGAAGCTGGGGGCGCGGAAAGCGCGTCCGAGCGAGGCGCGGAAGCGGTGCTGGTCGCTCGCTATGTAGGTGAAGCCCGCGCGAGGACTGAACTGGTTGCCGTAGAGGGAGTGGCTGTCGTAGCGCGCGCCTAAGATGGGACGCCACCGCCCGAGTTGCCACTCGCCCTGCGCGTAGAGAGCGAAGTTCGTCGCGTTGTGGCTGCCGC
Source organism: uncultured Fimbriimonadales bacterium (assembly GCA_964470265.1). Classification (GTDB taxonomy): domain Bacteria; phylum Armatimonadota; class Fimbriimonadia; order Fimbriimonadales; family GBS-DC; genus GBS-DC. The sequence goes on from CAYYCA010000010.1 coordinate 17,811, forward strand.
CGAGGTGGTTCTGGCTGCTGCCGCGCATGAAGCGATAATCCGCGCCCGCGAGCAGCTGCGCGTTCGGCAGGTCCCACTGGTAGTAGCTCTCGGCGGCGAGCATGCTCTGACTAAAAGGCATGCGGGTACGCGGCGCATTCGGGACGATGGGGGGCTGGGTCTGCACCTTGAGAAAGATAATGTCGCCCGCGACGCCATACAGGCGCGTGGTGGAGCTACGGTTCCCAAAAGCGCGGTGATACTCCGCCTGCCAGTAGTGGGTGCGCCAGAAAGTGCGGTCGTCGGGCGTCGGGTAGCTGAAGTAGCGCATGCCGACTTGCCCACGCTCTAAATCGGAATAGAGGTAGTTGACGCGCCACTGCCCGCGTTCGGGGGTGCCTTGCGTGAAGGCGAGCCGGGCGGTGCGCACAATCGAGTCGTTATTACGCACGCGGTCGCTGCCGGGGTCGCGCCAGAAGGAGCTTTGCACGCTCAGACGATACGGCGCGCCCTGCTCAGTCATCCAGCGCAGGGAGGCATTGTAGCCCCCGCGCCCTGCGTAGCCGCTCCAAAACGAAGGGCGTCCCGTGTCGCCCTGCTGTGTGATGATGTTCACCACCCCCGCGAAGGCGTTCGGACCGTACATCGCCGAACCCGGTCCGAAGGCAATCTCGATGCGCTCCACATCGTGCGTGCTGAGGCTCATCGCGGGAAAGTTGCCCAACAGCACATCGTTCAACGGTTGCCCGTCCAGCAGAAAGAGCATCCGCTCGTTGAACTCCGACGCGCTGTACGCCCCGCGCATGCTCAGGAATCGGTGCTGCGACGATTCCTGCCCCTCGAAATCGGCGACCATGCGCTCCAGCAGTTCCTGAATCGTCTGCGCGCCGCTGAGTTCGATTTCGCGGCGGGTCAACACGCGCACTGTGGTAAACGACTCGGCGACGGGGCGTTCGGTGCGTGTGGCGGTTTTGACCGTCTCTTGCGGGTCTGCAAACAGCCACTCGGCAGTCGCGGAAGTACGTTGGGCTTGCGTAATCGCTAAGATAGTCGCTGCGCCTGCCACTAAGAGACTCCAACGGAAGAGCATGGGGATCACCTCGCTACGAGCAGTTGTTCCACATCATGGAGAACGCGGCGCACCTCGCTGAGGTCAAACGGCTTCGCGAGC
>CAYYCA010000011.1:0-1100 GCA_964470265.1 uncultured Fimbriimonadales bacterium
CGAACGCGCTTCGCGTAGCGTCGGCGTCCCGCCGACGATTGGCACTACTTGAACTTTCGATTGGTATTATTAGCCCTTAGAAGTCCCGCCGACGACTCGCCCCTCGCCAATTGCAGGAAAATTCTGCGCTGTGTCATAATTAGGGCGGGAACCTGAACCATCACCACCGCCGTCTAAAGCGGTGAAGACGAAGGGGCACGACGATGAGACGAGGATTTACGCTGGTGGAGCTATTGACGGTGATCGCGATTATCGCTATTCTGGCGGCGATCATCTTCCCGGTGGCGGGCACCGTGCGGGAAAACGCCCGGAAGAGCCGCTGCATATCGAATTTGAATCAGATTTTCGTTGCGCTGCAGGCATACAAGGACGATTATCGCGCCTATCCGCCGGTGTTGGGCGCATACGCAGTGGACGCCAGCGGCGTCCCGACATGCAACGCGACGCAGGCCGTGCCTTTCAACCTCGCGCCGAAACCACTCGGCAGCTACCTCAAGAATGACGAGATTTTCTACTGCCCGAATAACCCCGTCGACGATAAGCGACTGATCACGCAGGCGGTCTATCCGCAAGGGCACGCGCTCGCAGGAGAGCCGGTGCGCCTGCAACCGGGCAACCCGAACAGCCCCATCGTCTGCTTCTACCGCTACGACAGCTACTCTACAGGGCGAATCGGGCAAAGCGCCAACCACGAACTGCACTACACGCTTTTCTGGTCAAATCAGCAACTCAACGCGCGTGAAAACCAGCTGAACGGAGGCACGACGAACTATGGCTTAGGCTACTTTGATGGTCCCGTCGGTCCCAAGCCCTCTGACAACCCACGCCAGCTCGGTTATCGCAACCCCGACACGACTGCAGTGGTCACCTGGTGCAGCTATCATCGTTCTTATTCTGGTGGTGTTCCGACCCGCGCGAAGACCGACCTCGTGCTGTTTCTAACGGGGAATGTGAAGCCTGTTGATTCTTACGAGATGTTCCAGTCCCCGTACACGATGCGTCCCTAAGCGCGGCTCGACCGTTGCAGGCGTGAAGAAAAGTGGCTTGGGCGTCTCACCCAAGCGTCGTTTGTCGGCGGGAACGCCGACGCGACGAAGCAG
>CAYYCA010000011.1:1200-18715 GCA_964470265.1 uncultured Fimbriimonadales bacterium
GAAGCAGCGCACGGGCGGGGACGCCCGTGCTACGAAGGGGCGATAACTATGGTAGGCATGGGTAGACAGCAACGCGGCGCCTCGTTAGTCGAGGTGCTGGTGGTGATTGGGATCCTGGCGATTGGCATCCTGGCGTTCATTCGCCTGTATCCGAGCGGCTTCTTGGCGTTGAAGCGCTCGGGGCAGAGCGACGCGGCCACGCGCCTCGCGCAGCAGGAGATGGAACGGCTCAAATCACGCGCGGAGAACCTGCCGCGCATGATTGCGCCCACCGGCTACGACTTCTCCACGGGCGACCCTGTACTGTATGTCGACCCCGATGTCGACCCGAACGACTTGGGCGTGCAGCCGAACCTGCCGCAGGGGTTTCCTACAGAATACGCCAGCGGCGTGAACCGCTTCCGCCGCATCTCGGGCGAGCGCGTGAATCTGGGCTTGCCCGGTCCGACGCTCGGCAGCCGCAACCAGCTGACTGAGGGCATCGTCTACACCACCCTGTTTGCGCCAATCGCCCAGACCGTGGGCGGCGGCGCGTCGGGCGACTACCTGTCCGTCACGAGCGCGCCCATGCGCCGTATCGTACTGGACTCGACCTACCAACGCCCCAACATTCGCGTGTACGAGTACGGCATCGATTACGACGCCGGGAAGGTGATGCTGCAACGCCTGCGCTATGCGCCCATCCGCTATCTGGTGGAATACGCGGTTGTCTATGTTGCACCCAGCGGGCGCATCGAGACGCTGTTTCTGAGCCAGCAGTACCAGTTCGACCCGACGGATCCTGCTGCGCCTACCCCCGTCTGGGTTGATCTGTGGATCCCTGAGGAGATCCGCGCGGGCGTGCTGGGCATCGCGCCGTTCTCCGACACGGTCGCGCGCCTGTTTGAGCAAATCCCCCTCGGCGCGCCATGGAGCGAAGAGTCGCCCTATCAATACAAGGTACTGAACCCGCTCACGGGCACGATTCTCATCAGCCCGAAGGCGTCGGGATTCTATGAACGGTATTGGCGTGGCACGCGCCCGCTGGAAGCCTATGTGAGCTACTTTGTGCATGACTGGTCAATCATGCGCGAGGAGTTCACCGTCCCCAACAGCGGTCGCCTACGCCTCGCCTTCTCTGACCTGAAGCAGTTCGGCGACCTGCTGGACGACCAGTCGACCTATCAGGGGCTGGGGCTGGGACGCGATGTGAATAACAACCCCCTGCCCGCCGACCTAATTATCGTCGACCTGCTGACAGGGCGCGGCGCGTATTTCCGTCAGGGCGTGCAGCTATTTGACGAACTCGCGCCCGACCTGCGCGCGCAGTCGCTGCCGAACCTCGGCGCAACCATCGACTACGCCACAGGCAACATCCAGATTACGAACCCCGACATGCGCGGGCGCAAAGTGCGCGTGTTCTATAAGGTGCATGAGAACTGGACGATTTCCGTGCAGAAAGCCGCGGACCGGTATTATCTATCCCCGAACGCGGGCGGATTGACCCCCGACAGCTGCTGGTACGACTACGCCGCGGCGTACAACGGCGACACGAGCGACATCGCCCGACGCCTCTACTTCAGCCGCAGCGAGGCGGGCAAAACCGTGCTGCTGCGCGAATACTGGTATGTGGACGCGAACGGGAACACGCAGCGCGGCGCGAACGGCGTGTTCAAAATCAGCGACATCCCCGACGGTACCGGGCGGGTGTATATCGACCTGCGCGATGTGCATCCGAACGCCGTGCGCTGGGATCCGGGCGTCACGGGACAGGCTATCCGCGGGATTCAGGGGCTATCCGTCAAGGTGCGCGTGACGCATGAGCCGCCAGGTCGCCGCACGCGCATCGACTTCGACATGTTGCTGCCCGTCAGGGATTGACAGGGAACCCTTATCCCACAGGTTGAGTCATATCAGGGAGGCTAAAAAAGTATGCGGTTTCGGCAGGCGTATCGGGGCAAACAGGCAGGGTTTACGCTGGTGGAGTTGCTGGTGGTGATTGCCATCACCGCGATTCTGCTCGGCTTGCTGCTCATCCCGCTGGTGCAGGGGTTCCGCCTGACACGGCAGGGACAGATTCAGGCACAGGCGCAGGATACTGCGCGCCTCGCCCTGAACCAGTTCACGAATGACCTCCGACGCGCCGCGTATGTGTTCGACAGCGCGGATCGCGTCATCATCCTCCCCGTGCTGAACCAGCAGGGGCAGGTGGTCAATGTCCCGATGCGCCACGCGATTATCGACATGGTCGCGCCTGCCTACGGCGACCCTGCGCAGGAGTCGAACGACCCGACTTCGGACATCCCGATTGGTCCGAATGGCGAGCCGGACGCCGAAATCGCCGTGCCCGTGTCCCCTGGACGCACCGTCATCCGCTACTTCATCGGGCTGATGGACAACAACAACCCCTATTTCAATCCCGACGAGGTGCGCCTGGCGGCGGCGACGCAGCCCGAAAACTATGCCGTGCTGTATCGCGCCGAGTTCCGCCTCTATGTGCGGCAGGGCAACCGCTGGGTGCTGAACCCCGAACTGTTCGACGACATCAGCGATTTCTATGACCCGAACTTCTTCTACGGCGATAAGCGCGTCGCGTGGCGCAAAGTCGCCAAGCCCATCGTGCCCCTCGGACAGGTGGACATGGTGAATGTAACCTACGATAACAACGGCAATCCCATCGTGGAGCCGTTGATGCAGCTCACGCCTGCGCTGGCAGTGAACCAGATGGGCGCGCCGATCGAGACCGACACGCTGAGCGACGAAGGCGCGGGCGCGCCGCCCCTGCAAATCCGATTTCCGCAGGGATTGTGGGATGTGAACTCCGAGACCTTCCGACTCGTGGCGTTCCGCAGCCGTCCCGACGCGCTGCAGCGCAACGAGCCGCTGCGCTATTTCTATGTCGCGCAGAACGGCGACGGCGAGTGGTATCTTCGCTACTATCGCGCCACGCCCGACGGTCAGGAATACGACCAGTGGGTTGCGAACCTGACGCGCATCCGGCAAATGATTCACACAGGGCAACCCATGACGGGCTGGTTCAACAATAGCCTCGACTACTTCAACAACGCCGAGCCGATGGCGTTCTACATCAACACAGAGGCGGGGCTCATCGACATGGCGCTGCCGTGGTGGTTCAACTACCCTGTGCAAGGCGTGAGTTTCAAAACGGGCGCGTATCTGACGCCGTTCAACGACACCAGCCCTGAGCCGAACACCGTCAACGGACGCTACAACGCCGCTTATCGTAGCGACCCGAACAACGCGCCCAACATCCGTCGCTATGTGTCGTTGCTCGACCTTGACCATGACGGCGCGCTCGATAGCCCGGCGAACCACCTGACCCTGCCGACGGCGTCGATTGTGCCCGGCTCGGAGGTCGTGATTGGACCCGACCAGCGCCCCGGACCGAACTACGGACGCCCAATCCGCTATCAGCGCGTCTCCTCCGCGACGGCGACGCCCGGTCCGAACCAGTACCGCATTCTCTATCAGGATGCTGCGCCGTATCAGGAGGTGCTGACGAACTACGGCTTCGCGCCGCAGCTGCTGCGCGGCTACATCGAGTTCTACAGCGACCCGAACATTCCGCTGCCGCCCGACGCCCAGATTTTCGTGACCTTCTTCTATCGGTTCAACCTGAACGGCGACAGCTATGTGGCGGACTATCAGACGCGACGATTGATGAACCTCAAAATGGGGCTGAAGTTTTACGGCGCACAGCAACCCGTGAACTATTCGCTCACGACGCAGCTCGAAGCGCCCAACATCGTGCAGGTGCGCGGGAGGTAAGGAGACAGGGACTATGGCACGCAGACACACAGAACGTGGTCAGACGCTGGTGATTGCCCTGCTGGTCAGCTTCGTGCTGCTGATTCTGGGCGGGGTGTTCATCACCGTGATTGCCCGCAATATCATCAATGTACGGCAGGCGCGGGAACGGCTCAGCGCGGACTACTTCGCCGAGTCGGGACTGCAGTACGCCATCGACCAGCTCGTGCGCAGCGAGTTCGGCGCGGACTGGCGTCCCATCCCAGATAATGTCGCCACGCCCGCCGACCCTGACTACTTCTGGCTCAAGCCTTACAACCCCGCCGATGGTACAGGCGGCTTCACGCGCATCAACCTGCAGAATGGGCGCGCTCTGATTCGCGTCTCCTATCAGCCTTCAGGTCCCGTTCACCGACAGCCCGTGATTAAAATCGAGTCGATTGGGCGCGTGGGGGTGATTGACCCGAACGACCCGACCACCTTCAGCCTCGCCGACCGCTCCAGCCGCGCCGAGCGAACCGCGTATATGCAAATCGGCACAATTGACTACCTGCGCTTCGTGATGAACAAGGAGCAGCGCGGAACGCTGATGGATTTGGGCGCGGAAGATATCGGCATCGGCGTTCCCTATCGAATGATTTTAGGCGAGCCGGGCAGCGGCGGCGGCTCGATTTTCGTGAACGGCAACCTGCGCTTCAGCGGGAATGTGGAAATCGCGATTAACCCCGACCTGGGCGAGCGCGTCTATGTGGCGGGCGAAGTGGTGCATAACACGGGCGCACAGGTGGAGCTGCGCGTCGGCTCGAACACTTACAACCTCCAGCCCAGCAGCGCGTCTAACTTCACCACCGTGAACGGGTTGTATCGCGACGGGCGACCGCTCACCGCCGCCGACGGCTATCCCCGCGCGATTGCCTACCTGGAGCCGCCCTGCATGGACACTGAAGACCCCGCCACGGGCATTCCGCGCTACGCCGCCGCCACGCAGGAATCGGGCATCTGGCGGCAGCGTCCGAACGGCGTGTGGTTCAACACGGGTCAGTACGGCTTCGGACGCGGCATCTACATCAATAATGCGCTCGACATCCAGCAGGAGAGTCGCGGCTTTCTGGGCGGCTACACCCTGCGCGGCGACTGGGTGAACCCGGGCAAATCGCGCTTCTGGAACGGACCCTTCTACGAGCCGCCGGGCGCGTTCATCGAACTCGTGGAGGTGCTGGACGCGAATGGCAGAATCCGTGCGCAGGGCTTCCGCATTACGCGCAATCAAGCGGAGCCGCGCGATGTCTGGTACAGCCCCCTCACCGGGCTGCCCACGAACCTCAAGACGATGAACTTCTTCTTCCGCAACCCGAACGACCCGAACGACCCGACGCTCACGAACGAAATCACGCAGGGCGACCGCAGCTTCGATGTGCCCTTCAACGGCGTGATTTACGCGGAAGGTAATGTGCGCATCAAGGGGCGTATTCCCTCAGGCAGGCAGATTACGATTGTGACCAACGGCACGGCGTACATTGAGGGCAACATCGTCAAGGGCGATGAACGCTCCGCGCTCGCGATTATCGCCAAAGACTATGTGTGCGTGAACACCACACAGTTCCTGCAGCGCACCTTCGACAGCCCGGCGAACGCGCAGGGCGACCCGACGAACTTCGAAGCGCCCTACTTTTTCGAGGTGTTGCCCGACCAGCCAATGCGGTTGCTGTTCAGCTTCGGCGTGGATCCGACGCAATATACGGGCAACTTCGGCGGGCTACGGCTCTACCTGCGCCACGCCGCCAGCGGCGCAGGCTCGTTCATCAACCTGTTGGTGAACCCCTCCGAGTTTGTGGATTCCTTCTACCGGTTCAACATCCCGGGCTTCCCGACGGTGATGTATCCGTTGGGGCGCAGCACGCTGCAGGTGTATCCGAACTATGAGAAAATCGCGTTCCCGCTGACGCCGCCGCCTGTGGGTTCGAACTACGCGCTCGCGCCTGATCGAGGCGTCCCGAACCTGCTCCAGCTGCAACTGCAGTCGATTGCGAATCTGGGCAACTTCCAGCTGCCGACGGACAACACGCCGTATCGCCTCAGCGCGGCGGCGGTTCAACCGCTGGACATTCGTATCGAAGCCGCGCTGTTCGCTCAGGAGGGGAGCTTCTTCGTGATTCCGGGCTACTGGTTCAACACCGACCCTCAGGACACGCGGGCGAATTTTGAAGCGCGCGGTGTGCGCCCTGCGGGCGTCGCTTCACCCGAATTCCCCTTCTACGGCGAGCCGCTGGACATCAAGATTACCATCGTCGGCTCGATTGCCGAAAACTTTACCGCGTCGCTGGGCGATCAGACCGAATGGCTGCGCAAGTGGGGCTGGATCCCCAGACGCTACGGCAGCTCGAACTTCGAGATTCCCGTGCAACACCAGACGCATTTCCACGACGCGGCGCAACAGTATGCTGTGAACCTGTTCATGCGCCACGACCCCGTGTTCCGCAACCCGAACCTTGTGGGGCGCGTGGCGTATGACAATACTCAGGACCCGTCGGGGCAGCATCCGGGCAGGCTCTTGCCGCCCATCCCGCGACTGCCCGTGTGTCCGAAACCGATTTATGCAGGCGATATCCGGCCGTAAGGCGGGGGCACAGGCTATGAGATGGATGAAGTGGATTCTGGTAGGCGCAATGAGTACGGCGGCGTTCCACGCGCTGGCGGACGGGCGCGGCTACGAGCCGCGTACCGTGACCATCAACGCGGGCGTGGTCGCCTTCAGCTCAAACGATAACTTCGTGCGGGATGTGTATACCTTCTACGCGATGGAGCGGCGCACCGACCTCAAACCACTGGGCTTAGTCTTTCGGAACCCCTTCGCTCCCAGCCGTCTGGATCCCGCCGACCCGAACTCGCCGCCTGCCGCGCGCAATACGGCTGCGTACTGGCTGGTGGATGTCAGCCGTTTGAGCGATAACCAACTCGCGCGCTATCAGATTCTGCTCATCAGTCGAACGAACTGGGGCGGGATGACCGCCGAAATCCGCGAGAAGCTGCGCCGTTTCGTGGACGGCGGCGGCACGCTCTGGATTGACTACCCGCAGCAGGGCGCAACGGGCGAACTCTGGTTCCCCCGCGTCGCTCCCGTCTCCAACACGGCGCCGATTAACATCGTGAACCTGAACCATCCGCTGCTGCGAGGCTATTATACGCTCACGCCGGCTGAAGTGGCGAGTCTGGGCTTGCGTGGGCGAGGCTTCGGCGGCGGCGCGCTCGATATCAGCGCGAACCTGCCTGTACTGCAAATCGTGACGGCGGTGAACGCTAACACACCCGTTATCGCCGCGGCGACCTACGGGTCGGGACGGATTATCGTCAGCGCGGCGGGGATTGCAGCGGCGATTAACGCCCCGATGATTCGCGGCGACGGCTCCGTGACCCCGCAGGCGCGCGAGTATCGCATCGAAGCCGTGCCCGACCTCGAACTTAAGTTCGCCTACAATCTCATCCGCTGGGCGGGCGCAGGCAGCAGCGACGCCTTCAACCAGCGACGCGCCAACGCCGTCGCCGACCAGTACGGCGCGCCCTTAGCCGTGCGCTGGCGCGACCGCAACACGACTTACAGCCTGCAAAACGGGACGCCGGTGGTGTATGGCGGATTGGTGTTCGTCGTCAGCAATAATCGACTCCTCTGCTACGACGCCGTGCCTAAACGCGACCTCGACGGCGACGGACGCACGGACGACGGCAAACTCGACCTCGAACAGGGCGAAAGCTTCGATTTAGTGTGGGAAGTGAACCTTGGTGGTCAGTCCTCGCCGCCCGTGGTGGTGGAGACCCAGCAGGGCTTGCAGGTCGTGGTGGTCGTAGGCACAGAAGTACGGGGCTACTGGGCGCTGCCACGCGACGCGCAGGGGCGCATCCCGCAGGTGGGGCAGCTGGTGTGGAGCGTGAACTCGCCCGCGCCCGCGGCGTCCACGCCGACCACCGCCGACGGGCAAATCCCCGCGCCTATCCTGATTGATAATACTTTCCTGCTGGTTCCCTCGAACCATCAAGCAGGTTCGCAAAGCTCGGCGGGCTTCTACGCGGTGCTGCTGAGCAACCCGCCGCAGGTCATACGCAGTCAAGGCGTGTTCCCCAGCGAGTGGTTCCAACCGCGCACGGGCAACGCAGGCAACTGGCTACTGCCCCCCGTCGCGGGCTATGTCCCCAACTACGGACAAGGCGGCGGCAACGATATCGTAGTCTACTTTGGCGCACGACGCGACCTCAGCGGGACAGGCGCGCAGCAACTCGAAGGCGTTCAATCGTTCTGGCTCGGCGCGAAAGGCGAGGTGCTGACCCCCGCGATTAACACCGCCGGGGTCTATCAGAACTACCTGCGCTCGCGCCTGACGGGACGCGGACGCTACTATGTGCCTGAAGATGGTCCCAGCAACCCTCTCCACCCGCGCGTGTACCGAATCAACAACACCACAGGCGCAATCGAGGACATCACGAACCAGTGCATCTTCAACCCACCCGCGGAGCAGGGGCGCGTCGTCTATAACGGCGATGTTTCAGGCTACACCTTCGTCATCGACTACTACATCGACTGGGCGTATGCGAGCAACTTCAACCTGATGTTCCGCACCTTTGCGAGCCTGCCGGCTTACACCGAAACGAGCTCGGTTCCGCCACAGAAGCTGCGCGGCTACACGCTCGCGCCCAACGGGACGCTCTATATCACGACAGGCACTGACAGCACAGACGCGAACACTGCCAACGGCAATATTATTGCGCTGCAGGAGCAGATGCCGCCCACGCAGCAGCAGACGCGCGGCGGCTCCAAACTGCTCTGGCGCTGGCAGTCGCACGGCGGCTACCAGCAGATTGTGCCCGGACCGGAGCGCACCGACCCCGTGATTGTGCCGCCCACCAATATCTATCGCGAGCCGAACGAATACTTCATGCGGTTTGTGGGGCGGTTCCTGCGCTTCAGCCACGACTTCGCGCCGAACGCGAACGCCGAACCGCAACGCCAGTGGATGAACTTCACTTTCAAGGGCGCGCCGATTTACTACGACGGAGCGGTCTACGCCGTTGCGGAGGGGCAGGCGCGTGTGGGACCGTTCGGGTTCCCCTACACCGTGCTGATTGCCCTCGACGCCGAGCCAGAACAGTTCACGCTCAATCTGGGCGCGCCGATTGCCGCCACAGGCGATATCCGAATGACCCAGCGCGACTATGCCCGCTCGGGTCCCAACCCCAGCACGAACATCACATCGACGCTGACCTATTCGCCTAACAGTCCGAACCCTGACATCAAGGTCGATGTAAACACTGGGCAGATTCGCATCACCAGCTTCGCGCAGGCGGGCGGCGGCGGACAACTCAACCTCATCGAGAATGTGCTGAGCCTGACGCAGCCTGTGCTGGTGAACATCGGAGGTACCGCGCCGCTGTGGATCGACCCCGAAGCGGTTCCGGGCAGCTGGAACAACCTGCGCTGGTATGCCGTGTTTCTGGGGCAGCAAGCGCAGGCAAACCCTGTTATCGTGGGCGATGTGATTTACATCCCCTGCCAGATTACCATCCCCACAGGCAGCGGGCTGGAAACCTTTGGCGGCATTCTCGGCGTCGCAACCGACCCGTATCGCCTGCAGCCCGACCTCGCCCAACGCAAAGCCCAGGCGGGAACCGTGCCGCGCGTCGACCCCGCCAACCCGCTGAAGTATCAGTCGATTATTCGCTGGCCCTTCATCGACGACCTGATTACCGATCTGGAGGAAGATCCCGATCCCGGCGCGTTCCTGCGCGAGCTGTTCCGCCGCTTCGCGAACGGCTTCCAGATGGGCACAGGACTCTCGCCCATCGCTGTCGGCGAGGGCTTGCTCGTAATCAGCTCAGGCGAGGGCTTACAGGCGTATAGTCGCCAGAGTACGATAATCGCCGACGAGAGCCGTGTGCTGGAAGTGGACACCGCCGGGCGCGTCGTCTGGTCAACCGAAAACACGCAGCTGGACTTCTATACTGGCTCCATCGTGCCCAGCAAGGCGCGCTATCCCATCACGCCCAACGCCCGCGTGTATCGCTATGGCGAGAATGAACTGCTAATCGTCGAGCCAGAGCGCAATCGCGTGGCGATTATCGACCGCGCAGGCGCAGAAATCCGCACCATCACGAGCTTCATCCCCGACCGCGTGGTGTTGCGCGGCGCTGACAATCAGGCAGTGCAGATTATCGACCTGCGCGACGAGGCGTGGGCGCAGGCGAACGGCTTGCCCGGCTCGAACTATGTCAGCGGCGCGCCCGATACCCTGCGCAACCCGACCGATGTGACGGTCTGGACGGAGTATGTGCCCGCGAGCCGCAATCCCTACGCCGTGCGCCAGCCGCTCGAATACTGGATTCATTACACGATTACCGACGCAGGCAACGCGCGGGTGGTAGATATTGTAGACCGATATGTTGCCGACCCGAACACCTTTACCGTAGGCGCGCCGGTGCAGCACCCGCAACTCGGCGCGATGCTGGGCGTCCTCTACTGGATGACGCCCACGCAACGGCTGGAGCGCGCCTACCGCTATGTGTCGGCGCAGCGGTTCGAATACTGGGACGGACGCACCACCCGAATCGGCTTCGCGACGCTGGTGCAGAACGCCGCTGTGAGCGCGTTCGAAGCCGCCAGCGCGGGCGGACCGACCCCCCAGGAGCCGTTCACTCCTGAGGCGGGCATGATTACGCTCCAACTCATCGTCAACGGGCGCGACCAAACGCTTTACATCCGCCAGATGCGCCTGCCCGACGGACGCATCGTGCCCATCCTCGCGCCTGTATCCATCGACACTGCCAAGCGCAGCGCGAGCGGACAAGGCAACGCGGGGCTATATTTGCTCGTGACCACCAGCACGGGCGTCTACGAACTCCAGGTACCCACAACGGGAACCGTCGGCGACACACTGCCCGTTACATGGATGCTCACGAACGAGGTCTACACGAATTCCATCCGCCGTCGGCTGAACGGCAACGACCTCGCTGAGGACGGCAGCGGCAATCTGCTGCGTCCGATTCTCTTCAAGCCGCGGCAGGCGCGCTATCTCGACAACGGCAATGTGCTGATTGTGAACGCCTACAGCGGGACAACGCTCGTGCGCTCAGGCAATAACATCGAGACGCGCGAGTTCCCCGGCGAGGTGTTCGAACTCAAAGCGAGCGATTATCGCGAGGAACAGGCGAATCTGGGCTTCGGCAACAGCTCGATCCTCTGGAGTACACTGGATCGACCAGAGCTAAGCGGTTCATATCAGCTACGCAAGCCCAGCTCAGCAGACAGGGGAGGTTTCTAAGATGATGGTGGGGCTAACACACACTCGGAGGCGTTGGATGAAGCGGACACTCATCGGGATGGTTTTAGGCGCGGCGACCTTAGCGACGGCGCTCGCGCAGGATAGCTGGTCAACCCATCGCGGCAGCAACCAGCGCACCGGAACGACCACGAACGCGCGCAATAGCGTCGCGAACTTCCTGCTGGCATGGACGCTGCCCGATATGGACTCCGTCCGCATGCCTGTAGTGGTGGACAACGACAACGCTGCCCTGACCAGCTCCACGCCCGCGGGCGCGTGGAAAACCCCCTCCGCCGCGGAACAGGCAAGCGATCCCTACCTGGATAATCCCAATACCGCTGTGCCCTACCAGTATGCCGAGTGTGTGCGCGAGCCGCTCGACCCGAGCGAGCCGCTGCCCACCGTCGCACGGTTCACCTGGCGTAGCGGGCAGCTCACGCCAGGCTACTACCGCATCTTCGTCTATGTGCCCAGCAGCGACACGCGCGTTGGCGGCGTCACCGCGCAGTACGCCCGTCAGGCGGAGTATCTGGTCGTCGACTCCACAGGAACCGCCGCCACGCTCTACCTGAACCAGACGCTGGGCGGCTGGCAGCCGCTGGGCGACCGCGTGTTCTACTACGACGGCAGCACGCAGATTGTCGTCACCCTCAATAACCTCCTGCGCCGCGATAATATTGATTATCCGCTTGCCAACACGCCGATTGTGGCGGCGGACGCAATTCGGTTCGTGCCGGACTATGGCACCGTGCAGGCGTCGCCTGTTGCGATTCGCAGCCCACTGGACCCGGGCAACCATCTGGTCTATATCGCGAACGGCAACGGCACAATTACCTGCGTGGAGAACCCTGTGGGTACTCGCGGCGCGCGTGTGCGCTGGACGCTGCGCGTGCCCGACCTGCCCAATCAGGAAGCAGGGCAGATTTACGACAACGAAGACGCGAACTTCACGGCGGGGCTGTTCACGCCCAACGACGCCCTCACAGACCGCTATGAACGCCTCTATCACGAAATCGCGCCCACCAACGACGCAGGCAACATCCAGCGCGCCTTCTGGAAGATTCAGGTGCCCACCACAGGGCAATACTATGTGTTCGCATGGTTCCCGTCGGACGACCAGAACGCGCGTCAGGCACAATATGTGATTGAGCATGAGGGCGGTTCGCTGCGCCTGCGCATCGATCAACGCTTCGGCGGACGCTGGGTGCTGCTGAACAAGATTCCTGTGGAGATGCGTAGCGGGCGCACCTATGAGATCGAAGTGAACAACTTCTCCCCTGAGGATGTGGCGGCGGGGGCGCAGCGCGTGATTGCCGACGCGATTCGCGTGGTGAGCGCAGACGGGCTGAACAACGCGGTGTTCTCCACGCCTGCCGTCGGGCGCGTGCGCGTGCGCGATGGCAACAGTGTCGTCACCCGCTGGGTGGTCGTGTTTGCAGCGCAAAACGGCGCGGTCTATGCGGTGGACGCGCTCGGCGACGGCGAGAACGGCACGCGCCGCGGCGAGACCAAAATCTACTGGATTGTCAAGCCCCAGAACTCCACCAGCTTCAGCTACGCCTCGCCGCTCATTCTGGAGAACGAAGACCTCGTGGCAATTGGCAACCCCGCAGGCTCGGTATACCTAATCAACACCGACCTGAACCCGAACGACTCTAACACTTATTTCCGCTGGCAATATGACCGCTTCAACGCGGCGTTCGTCTCCACGCCCGCCTATGACCCCTCGACTCGGCTACTCTACATCGGCAGCACGGAAGGCGGCAACCAGTTCGGGCGCGTAATCGCCCTCAACCCGTTCGTACAGGATAACCCCAACACGCCTCAGGACGAGCGCGTGGTGTGGGTCTATCCGCCTGAGGATCAGGATCCCATCGAGCCAGTCACCTCGACGCCGGCGGTGGCGTTAGGGCGCGTCTATGTGACGACGGGCGGCATTCAGGGCGGGCGTCTCTACGCGATTAAAGCCGACAACGGCTCGCTGGTGTGGGCGCGTCCTGCGCTGGGTGCGCCTCTGACGGGCTTCTTCTCCTTCTTCTACAGCTCGCCGCTGGTGGTGGAGAACCTACTCTATCGTGGTGTGCCGACCAACGTTGTGTATGTCGGCGGCGCGGGTGCGCGCATCATCGCCTTCAACGCCGACACGGGCGATTTGCTCTACTTCAGCGAGAACTTAGGCGGACAGATTTTCAGCTCGCCCATCTTTACCTATGTGCGCGACACCGACGAGAACGGCAACCCGCTGGATGTGCGCCCAGCGGTCGTCGTCGCTACGAACTCTGGCTTGCTGCTCGCCCTGCACGCCGACGAGCAAGTCAACAGCCGCAACGGCAAGGCGTTCGAGGGCTGGGATCTGTACGCGAACACCGTCTTCGCCTCGCCCGCGATGCTCGACGACTGGCTCTACGCAGCGGATGACGACGGCATCGTGTACGCCTATAATGTGCTGGGCGTAGCCACAACATCTCCCGACACAGGACTGGGCGATGTCATCCGCGAGCCGACGCGAACCACCACGCCCGACGGCTCCGACTACTCCAAGCTCAAGGTGTCGGTTACGACCCGTAAGGCGGAGGCGGACGCCGTGCTGAACGGAACCCTGCGCCCCGATGAGCTGGAGCCCCGCTACCCCGACGCGCTCGAATGGGGCGACACCTTCTATGTGGTGGTGTGGAACTTCAAACAGGGCACAAACCCGCAGCCGCTGCGCATCCAGTTGATTGGTCCGGGCGTGACGCGCGTGGAATACACCCTCTCCCCGCGCCAGACCCCTAACCCCCCGCGCGACAATCCCGACCTGGACTATGTCGCCGTGCAGTCGATTAGCATTCAGGCGTCGGGCAACAACTTCTACTCGCCTGGCGAGAAGTATGAGCTGCAAGTGCGCTTCGGGAACGGTGGCTGGACCTCGGATCTGGCGATTGAGACGCCCAGAATCGACCGCCCCGCAGCAGGCGGCGGACTGGAGACGCCTCCCTACGGCGGCGACGATCCTGACTCGCTCGCGACAGGCGCAGGCTGGCGGTTCGGCGTGGCGAACCCGTTAGGCTTGCGCGGCATCGGCGAGGTCGGCGCAGGCGGTACCGACCAGAACCTGTTCAACGGCAACAAGAGCGAGACCGAGAGTTTTGAGGTGCGCACGCGCTTCCGCGATTCAACGGGTGCAGTTGTACCCGTGGGTATCGGCGAGCATGGCAAGTCGCTCTTCGGTGACTTTGTAGTGCGCGACCGCCGCACGCCGCAGACCTCTGATGTCGTGCCAATTGCGCTCAATGTGCGCGCCTATGTGGACGATATGCGCTGGCAGGGCGGTACCGCGGCGGTGATTCGTCCCCTGCCGTGGGAAACGATGCCCACCTTCCCGAACCGCAGCCTGGACTATCCCGACATCTCCGGGCGTCGCATCCAGATGCTGTTCGAGGGCGGAACCGATCTGCAACGCGCCGCCGCACGCGCCCTGCCCACCGGCAACGAGGTGAAAGTGCAGGTCGAAATCCCGCGCTTCCAGCCCGCTAACCTCACAGGCTACAACTCGCTCACCCGAGTCTATGTCGACTCGAACAATAATGGACGCTTCGACGGGCTGGAGAGTGTGCTGCAGCCCGGTGTGACGCAGAACCTGCGCATCGAGGCGTACCGCGAAATCAACACCACGGCGACCGTGCAGCTGGACGAACGCCTCTTCGTGGAAGAGCAGGTGGTCGACTTCGGCGCGCTGCCCGGTGGATTCGGCTTCAACTGGGGCAACCTGTTCCCGAACCATCCCAGTTCGACTTTCCGTCCCGACAACCCCATCTTCGAGTCGTTCTGGAAGCCTTTCACCGTGCGCAACGAGGGGAATGTGAACCTGTATCCCGTATATCTGGGCAAGGCGTTCGGCAGTCCGCAGGGCACCCTCTATCTGTTCTCCGATATGGTGAGCTTTTTCGCCGGGATGCCCGCGTGGACGACGGTCGCCAGCACGCTGGACACGCGCTTCTGGCCCCAGCCGAACCCGTTCTATCCGGGTAACACTCAGCCGTACCCGATTCTGCAGAAGCCGCAGGTGGGCGACTACACCTCCACAGTGCTGACGCAGCCTGCGATTCCGCCGCGGCGCGACCCCAGCATCACGGTGGAACCGCGCAAGCCGCAGGTCTCCATCGCCGTCCCGCCGTTCCAGCCGATGGGCGTCTACTCGCTCGCGCTGTCGCCTTACCAGCATGACACGGGCGGGACGCCCGGCGTGGTGAACGGCCCGTTCGCAACGCCGCCGATGCGCATCGTCGTGCGCGTGCGCGAGACGCAACTCACAGGCAGCACAAATCAGGGCGTTATCCCCATGATCGACGGCGTACCGAACCCGAACGCGCCGCGCATCAGCGACATTACGCCCGCCGCCTTCCGCGACCCCAGCACGGGCAAACTCCACCTCTACTGGGCGAGCAACCGCGCCGACCCTGCGCAGCGCCCCGACAGCTTCTACCTCTACAAAGCGACGCTCGATTGGAACGCACGCAACACCTTGCAAAACGGCGTGCGCACCACCAACGGCTGGATCCCCGAATCGAATAACCGCTGGTGGCGCGACCTGCTCGGTCCCTACCCCGTAGATCCTGACGGCAGCCTCTTCTCGACTGCGCTCGGACTGGGACGCCCGCTCACCAGCGCAGAAGCGGCGACCATCAAGCACCATCGCCCGTTCGTGCGCGTGACGCCCGGCGGCGCGTTCCTGTTCTGGACAGGCGAGGTCATCCTGCGCAACCAGAAGTACGAGCTGCTGTTCTACACGCGGCTGGATCCCAACACAGGCGCGCCGATGGGCGTCCCACAGGCGGTTGCGCTCGATCCCGTCGTGCCGCGCTCCAGTCTGTCGATGGCGGGCGTCGACGGTGTGGGCAACTGGCTGTTCTATGTTGCCGCGCCGTCGGGACGCAGCCAGATTTTCTACATCGCGTCGGAGGGCGATTCGTTCACCAGCTGGCGACGCGAGCAGCGACTACCGCTCTCGCCTGTCGTGCGCTCGGTCGAGAGCGTGCAGGCGAACCTTTATCGCGTCACGGCGAACCCCAACACGCCTGCTCAGAGCTTCGTGTACCTTGCGGATGTCTTTTTCATCGGCACGGTCGGCGACCGCAACGAGTCGGAAATCCTGATGCAGCGGTTCTATGTGAACCCGCGCAACGGCAACCTGCTCACGCTGAGCGACACACGCGCCGACCGCCCGCTCGGAGTCACGCAGGAGCGATTCCTGCCCGCCGTGAACGATGAAATCGCGCAGAAAGACCCCAGTCAGAATGTGTGGCGCGTGCGCCACCTCGACTGGGCGTCCATCGACGGCGGCTGGAATACCGATCCCACCGCGCCCGACCTTGACATCAAGATTAATGGCGTCTCGATTCTGCGCGAGCCGAACCCAATCAATCCGACCCAGTTCATTCTGCAACGCCCCGTGATAGACCAGCAAACGGGCTTGATGCAATTCACCTTCAATGAGCCTGTGTTGGGCGGCGGCGGGCAGATTCTCGGCGTGCGCAATCGCGGCGTGATTGTGGTGGATCCGACGAACGGAACCATTCGCTTTGTGAACTTCGCGCCGCGCCTGAACGACATCGTGACCGTGACCTATCGCCCGCGCGTCTATCGTATCAGCGCGATTGCGCCCGGCTCAGCGGGAACCTACTCGCAGCTGCGCGCGGTGTTCCAGCGCACGATGAACCCGCGCCACAATATCGCGAATACAGGCACATCGCCCGTGCGCAAAGGCGTTAACAACGGCGCGTGCGACCCCAGCGAGCGCCCGCCGCTGGATCGCGTGTGGCTCTTCTTCCGCCGCAGCAGCCCGCCCCCGAACAGCTCGGGCAACTACTTCTTCAAGACGCTGCGCCCCGGCGTGCGCCTGCAATCGCCCATTCTGACCCAGCGCGGGCAACTGCCCATCCAAACAGGCTCGTTTACCCTCGCTCAGGGCACGAACCATGTGGTAGTGCAGCTTACCCCGAACAATGTGCCCGGCGCACAACTGGGCTTCTACGAGTACGACGCCCTGCGCGGTAACATCTACTTCACTGCTGAAGACCTCGGCAAGGAAGTGAATGTGCGCTACCTCGCACGCGACCGCGCGGGCAACATCGTGACCCTCGAAGAGACGCTCGTGGTGCGCTGGATCGACGAGGGCAACCTCGCGCGTTCGTTCGCGACCGAGGTGGAATACACCTCGCCTGTGCCCATCGACCTGCCCACGAACGAACTCTATCTATGGGCGATGCCCAACCTGGAGTTCCGTCAGCAGGGCAGCCTGCTCAGCGACGCCTATGGCGGGCTGGACGAGTCGCTGCTGCTATTCTGGAGCAGCACGCGCAACGGCGTGGGCAACATCTACGGCGGGGCAATCCAGCCGCGCTTCTACATCAGTCCCTTCGACCCCGATCAGGATTAGGCGAGCGAGGAGTATGGAATCCGTTGGCGGGGACGCCGACGCTACG
>CAYYCA010000012.1:0-12992 GCA_964470265.1 uncultured Fimbriimonadales bacterium
GCCTCAGAAAGGGACGAGATTTAACGTTGGGAGGGCTTAGAACAGCCCCCTTGACGCGCGGGTTAACCAGCGGGTATAATACTCCCGTCTAAGGAAGGCGAAGGAGACGCGCATCAGTGGAGGAACGGCTGAACGCTTTCTGGGTTCTCACACAGACGGGCATCGCAGCGGAGATTGCGCCGCCCGTCTTTTCGGTGCTTTCCGGGATTGCCGCGCTCGCGCTGCTGGTGTTCGCGTTCGCAGCGACGCGCAACATGCAAAAACGCCCCGGACGCCTGCAGAACCTCGCGGAAATCATCTATGAGTTTTTTGACAACCTCGCCGTGAGCGTCGTGGGCGAACACGGGCGCAAATATGTTCCTCTCGCAGGCACTATTTTCCTCTTCATCCTGTTCTGCAACCTGATGGGCTTGATCCCACCCGGGATCGCCCCCACGGCGAGCCTGAACACCACGATTGCGCTCGCGCTTATCGTGATTGTCTATGTGCAGTACGAGGGGATTCGGGCGCGCGGGATTGGCGGTTATTTGAAACACTTCGCACGCTGGGGCGAAGTGCCAGTGTTGCTCTCACCGCTGCTGTTTGTGATTGAGATTGTCAGTGAATTAGCCAAGCCTGTCTCGCTTTCGATTCGTCTTTATGCGAATATGTTCGGCAAGGAGCAGGTGACGATGGCGCTGATCACCGCGCTCGCGATGCCTGTGTTCAAGGCAATCTACCTGCCGTTGCCGATTCAGTTTCCCGTATTGCTACTCGGTTTATTGGTCGCGTTTGTGCAGGCGTTCGTGTTCTCGATTCTGACGCTGATTTACCTGTCGCTGGCGACCGAGCATCACGAGGAGCATCACGGCGAGCACGCGCATGCACACTAAGTCGCTTGAGCGTCCCGCTCAAGCAGGCTCTGCATAGAAAGTGGCTTGAGTGTCTCGCTCAAGCAGCTTTGCACGGGCGGGGACGCCCGTGCCACGATGAGCTTTCCTCTCTACTGAGAGGAGAACCTCCGCACGGAAGCGCGGAGTTAGAGAACGACTAAACAAGGAGGATAACGGATATGCAATTCGAGGTAGGTACAGGACTGTATCTGATGGGACTCGCTTTGGCAGTCGGACTGGGTCTGCCGCTGGCGGTCATCGGCGCGGGCTTGGGTCAGGGACGCGCGGTGGCGGGCGCGATGGAAGGCATGGCGCGACAGCCCGAAATGGCAGGACGCATTCAAACCGGTATGATTATCGGTCTGGCGTTCATCGAGTCGCTCGTGCTCTTCTCGTTCGTCATCTTCTTCCTGCTTCAGGGGCGCCTGCCCACGGTCGGCGGTCAGTAAACAGTTAGTCGGGGGCGGCGCGGTTCGCCCCCGCAGGAGGTTTATAGGCGATGTTCGACCTTTATACGCAACTACCGAACCTGTTTGGCGCAGCAGAAGGCGAGGGACACGGCGGCGGACTGCTGCAGCTGCTCGGCATCGACTTCAACATCTTGATCATCCAGATTGTCGGGTTCCTCGTGCTGCTGTGGGTGATGACCCGCTACTTCTGGAAACCGCTGAACGCGATGCTGGAGGCGCGTCGGCAGGACATCAACGCGACCTACGACAAAATTGAGGCGGATCGCCGCGCGATGGAGCAGCTGCGCAGCGAGTACGAGGCGCGTCTGGCGCAGATTGAAGCTGAAGCGCGCGAGCGCATCCAGCAAGCCGTTGGCGAGGCGCAGCAACTACGCGACCAAATCGTCGCCGACGCCCGCCGCCAGGCGGACGACATCGTCGCCCGCGCTCAGGAGCAGGCGAAACTGGAGAGCGAGAAACTGCGCAGTGAACTGCAAACCTATGTCGCCGAGCTGACGCTGCGCACGACCGAACGCCTGCTGCGCGAGGAGATGACCGACGAACGCCACCGCAAACTGGTGCAGGAGTTCATTCAAACGGCGGAGGTGCGCTAAATGGTCGATATTCGCGTCGCCCGACGGTATGCCCGCGCCCTGTTCGAGGTTGCGCTCAAACAGGGGCTGCTTCAGCAGACAGCGGACGACTTGAGCAGCCTGCGTGCGCTGCTGGAGCAGTCCAGCGAGTTGCGCGCCTTCTTCTACAGCCCGCTCATCCCGCGCGACCGTAAAATCGCCCGCCTGCGCGAGGCGTTCAGCGCGCAGATTCAGCCCCACACCCTGCGCCTGCTGGAGCTGTTGGTAGAAAAGCGGCGCGAAAAGTTCTTCGAGGCGGTCGGCGAAGAGTTCCAGAAACTGCAGGAGGCGCATCAGGGCATCGCGCGGGCGACCATCGAATCCGCTGCGCCGCTGACCGAAGCCGAGCAAAACGCCCTCGTGCAGAAACTCCAGCAAAGCACGGGCAAACGAATCATTCCAACCTTCGAAGTGAACCCCGACCTGATTGGCGGCGTGCGCGTGCAAATCGGCGACTACCAGATTGACGGAACCCTGCGCGGGGCGTTAGACCGCCTGCGCGACCACATCATGCTGG
Organism: uncultured Fimbriimonadales bacterium; assembly: GCA_964470265.1. Taxonomy (GTDB): domain Bacteria; phylum Armatimonadota; class Fimbriimonadia; order Fimbriimonadales; family GBS-DC; genus GBS-DC. The sequence goes on from CAYYCA010000012.1 coordinate 2,471, forward strand.
AAATCGAGCGGCGCGGGGCGCGCGTCGCCAGCACAGAGTGAAGCGAGGTGCAATCATGGCTATCCGACCTGAAGAGATTACGAGCATCTTAGCGAAGGAAATAGAGACCGCCGACGGCAAGCCCGTCGCGGAGAGCGTCGGCACAATTTTGCAGGTGGGCGACGGAATCGCGCGCGTGTATGGGCTGCCCGACGCGATGATGGGCGAGCTGCTGGAGTTCCCCCACGAAGTGATGGGCATGGTGCTGAACCTTGAAGAGGACAGCATCGGCGCGATTATCTTAGGCTCCGACGAGGAACTCAAGGAGGGCGACCCCGTTAAGCGCACAGGGCGCATCGCAGAGGTGCCCGTCGGCAAGGCGTTGCTGGGGCGCGTGGTCGACGCGCTCGGGCGCCCGCTTGACGGCAAGGGTCCGATTGTCGCGGAAGAGTACCGCCGAATCGAGGTGATTGCGCCCGGCGTAATCACGCGCCAGCCCGTAAAGCAGCCCCTACAGACGGGCATCAAAGCCATCGACGCGATGATTCCCATCGGGCGCGGCCAGCGCGAGCTGATTATCGGCGACCGCTCCACTGGCAAAACCGCGATTATTCTGGACACGATTATCAACCAGAAATACACCCACGAGTCGCCCGACGAGAAGCCCGTGTATTGTATCTATGTCGCGATTGGGCAGAAGATGGCGGCGATTGCCCGCTTCGTCGACACGCTGGAGCGCTACGGCGCGATGCAATACACCACCGTCGTGGTGGCTTCCGCCAGCGACCCGAACAGTTTGCAGTATATCGCGCCTTACGCCGGTTGTGCGATGGGCGAATACTTCCGCGACAACGGCATGGACGCGCTGGTGGTGTACGACGACCTGTCGAAGCACGCGCAGGCGTATCGCGCGGTGTCGCTGCTGCTGCGCCGTCCGCCAGGGCGTGAGGCGTATCCGGGCGATGTGTTCTACCTGCACTCGCGCTTACTGGAGCGCGCCGCGAAGATGTCCGACGAGTACGGCGGCGGCTCGCTGACCGCGCTGCCCATCATCGAGACGCAGGCGGGCGATGTGTCGGCGTACATCCCCACGAATGTGATCTCGATTACTGACGGACAGATTTATCTGGAGCCGAGCCTGTTCTACGCAGGTATCCGTCCCGCGATTAATGTGGGTATCTCGGTGAGCCGCGTAGGGGGCGACGCGCAGATTCGCGCCATGAAGCAGGTCGCAGGGCGTCTGCGTCTGGACATGGCGCAGTTCCGCGAAGTGCAGGCGTTCGCGCAGTTCGCTTCGGACTTAGACCGCGCCACCCAGCTGCAGCTCGCGCGTGGACTGCGCCTGCAGGAGGTGCTGAAGCAGCCGCAGTTCTCGCCGATGCCCGTCGAAGAGCAGGTGATGATTATCTTCGCGGGCACGCAGGGCTACCTCGACGACATCCCCGTCGAGAAGGTACGCGCGTTCGAGGAGGGCTTCCACCCCTACATGCGCGAGAAGTACCCCGAACTCGGCGAGAAGATTCGGCGCGAGAAGAAACTGGACGAGGACACCGAGCGCACCCTGCGCGCGGCGATTGAGGAATACAAGGCGAAGTTCGTGAAGGAGCAGGGGCTGGCATGAGAACGCTGCGAGGCATGCGAGCGCGGATTCGCGCCGCGAAGAGCATCCAGCAGATTACGCGGGCGATGAAGTTGGTCTCGGCGGCGCGCCTGCGTCGGGCGCAAGATCGCGTGCTGGCGGCCCGTCCCTACGCCCAGCGCATGCACGATGTGCTGCAGGAACTCGGACGCGCGGGCGAGCTGCCCGACCATCCCCTGCTGCAAAAGCGCGAGCCGCGCAACTACGGATTCGTGTTAGCCACCTCCGACCGCGGGCTGTGCGGCTCGTACAACATGAACCTCATCCGCGCACAGCAGAACGCCATGCGCGATATGGGTCTAAGCCCAGAGCAGGTGAAACTTATCTGCGTCGGGCGGCGGGGCTACCAGTTCTTCAGCAAGCGAGGCTATAACATCGCCCTGTACCGCTCGATGCCTACCTCAGGCGCAGGGCTGGAAGACGCCCGCGCCGTCGCCGACGCCGTGCAGGAGATGTTCATCAACGGCGAGGTGGATCGCGTCTATCTCATCTACTCGCAGTTCATCAACCCCGTGACGCAGCGTCCCACCATCCTGCCCTTGCTGCCCATCGAACCGCCTGCGGGCGAGGATGACGGCACAAAGTACGACTTCGTGTTCGAACCGTCGGCGGAGGAACTGCTCCAACGCCTATTGCCCCGCTACCTGCTCACCGAAGTGCTGCAGGCGTTGCTGGAAGCGAGCGCGAGCGAACACGGCGCACGCATGACCGCCATGTCGATGGCGAGCGACAACGCAGGCAAGATGATTCAGGAACTCACGCTCACCATGAACCGCTTGCGCCAGGCGGCGATTACCAAAGAAATCGCCGAAGTGGTCGGCGGCGCAGAAGCGTTGAAGGGGTAATAAGTGCCTCAAAGGTGAAATTGCCCGCTCAATAGAAATGCAGGATTGATTGAACCCCCTCCTTGAGGTTCCCCCTACTGCGTAGGGGGAACCGAGCAGTTTTTCGGTCGGCGGTTCGCGCGCCGTAAAATCGTCGTTGGAGGTAAGCCCGCCAGCCCTTGCTATCAGGTATAAATTACCCCCGATGAGCCATTTCGAGGGCAACCTGAGCGCGCAGGGACTGCGGTTCGCGATTGTCGTCAGCCGCTATAACGACCTGATTACCGACCGCCTGAAGGAGGGCGCAATCCAGACCCTGCTTCGGCACGGCGCGGATCCCAACGCCATCGATGTCTACACGGTTCCCGGCAGCTGGGAAATCCCCGTCGTCGCGCGCGAGTGCGCCCACTCCAACGAATACGACGCGATCATCTGCCTCGGCGCGGTGCTGCAAGGCGAGACCAGCCACGCGCAGCACATCAGCAGCGCAGTCTGCAGCGCGCTGATGAACCTGATGGTCGAAACGGGCAAGCCCATCGCGCTCGGAATCCTCACCGACGCGACTTTCGAGCAGGGTCTGGCGCGCGCGGGCGGCAAGATGGGCAACAAGGGCAGCGAAGCCGCGCTCAGCGCCATCGAGATGGCAAATCTATTGCGCAAAACAGGAGAGACGCTATGAGACCCGAATCGCTTGCGTTTTTGAAGGCTATTGTGAACGCGCCGTCGCCCTCGGGCTACGAGCAGCGCGCGGCGGAAGTCTATCGCGCTTACACCCGCGAGTTCGCCGACCGCGTCTATACCGATGTGATGGGCAACACGATTGCCGTGCTGAACGAACCAGGCGCGCCGCGCGTGATGTTCGCGGGACATATGGACGAAATCGGCTTCATCGTCAAGTACATTTCCGACGAGGGCTTCCTCTACTTCGGCCCGATTGGCGGACACGACCCCGTGATTCCCGTCGGACAGCGCGTGCTGGTGCATACAAAAAACGGCTCCATCCCGGGCGTCATCGGCAAAAAGCCCATCCACCTGCTGGACGACGACGAGCGCAACAAAGCCCCCAAGCTGCACGACCTGTGGATTGATATTGGCGCGAAGGATAAAGAGGACGCGCAGTCCAAAGTGCGCATCGGCGACCCTGTGACCTTCGCGGTGGAGTTTCAGGAACTGCAGAACGGCTTCGCGACGGCGCGCGGGTTCGACAACAAGATGGGTTCGTTCATCGTGGCGGAGGCGTTGCGCCTGCTGGCGGAAGACCGCCCTACCGCCGCCGTGTACGCTGTCGCCACCGTGCAGGAGGAGATTGGGCTGCGTGGCGCGCGCACGAGCGCGTATGGCGTGGACGCGCCCGTCGGAATCGCCGTCGATGTGACCCACGCCTCCGACTACCCCACGATCGATAAACGGCGCGTGGGCGATATAAAGCCCGGCAAGGGGCCCGTCATCTGTCGCGGCGCGAACATCAACCCGCGCGTGTTCGAGATGCTGGTGGAAGCCGCCGAAGCGGAGGGCATTCCGTACCAGCTGGAGGCGGCGGGCGGCGGCACAGGCACCGACGCGAACGCCATGCAGCTCAACAAGGCGGGCATGGCGACGGGACTGGTCTCCGTGCCGTTGCGCTATATGCATACGCCGTGTGAGCTGCTCCACTTAGACGATGTGGAGAACGCGGCGCGCCTGCTGGCGGCGTTCACAAAGCGCGTGAAGCCCGACACGAACTTCACGCCGTAAACCGACAGGATTTTTGACGGTGGCGAGGTATACTGCATGCGGGTGAGCGCATGCGGTACCTTGCCGCACTGGGTGTCATCGGGCTACTACTGGCTGGGGGTGGCGCGTACTGGTACTCGAAACGCACGTTGGGCGGCTATGTAGACCTCTCCACGCCGCGTCAGCAGAACGGGCTGTACCTGCGCGCTATCGAGCTGCAGGAGGCGGGTTCCGAGCGACTGATGCGCGTGCATGTTCAGTCGCTGTCCGACTCGCCTGTGCGCGGCGTCCCTGAGTTCTCAGTGCATGATTCTACGGGCAGGCGAGTAGAGTGCCCATGGACATCGTCGGATCCTTCGCCCTACCCGAACAGCCGCAGGGTTACGATTTGTTTGAACCATCCCCCGTCCGTGTCTTTCGTCACGCTGGAAGCGCGTCGCGGGGGAACAACTTCGCGCTGGCGCTTGCGACTGCCTCGCTCGATCCACGCCGTCAAGCCGCAGGCGACCTACAACGAGTGGGTACGGCATCCCGAAGTCGATATGCGCGTAGGCGCGACGGCGCAGGTGGGCAAAGATGGCTCCTCGACCTTGATTATCGGGTTTCGACAGTACGAAATACGCAGTGAACCGCCCTATGAGTGGAAGTTCCAGATAGATGCATGGATTCCCGAATGGCTGACGCCGACGCCCGACGGCGATTCGGTGGAGACCATCGTCGCGGAAGCGAAGCGCCCCAACAAAGAGGGCGGAGGGAGCTTCTTGAAACCCGGCAAGAGCGACTCGGAACAAGTCAGTGGTCATGAGGCTATGTATACAGTGTTCGGGGACTGCTATCGCGTCTGTCGCATTCTCGGCAGGTTGCAAAAGTACGAAACCCACAAAGAGATAATCGACCTCTCAGGTCAGCCAGTGGAAGTGCGTCGTTATCAGTATGGAGACGCCTATGTGACTCCGTCGCGGGACATGGAGTGGCGCACGCCCAGCGGCGCGCGCGTGCGCTGGCTGCGTCAGGAGCCGAGACGGAGTTTAGGAACCGAGGATGGCTGGGCGACGCTGTGCCTGTATGTGGACGGTCTGGAAGCCACGCGTCAGCAATCGCCGCTGCGTAAGAAGTATCGCCTTGAGCCCCGGGTCACTCACCTGTTCCAATCAGAGCCGCGCGCTACGAGCGGAGTGGTGCTGGGGCTTCCCTCAACCCCCGACGAGCCTTTTCTGATACCCGTGAAACTCGTCCGCAACGGCAATCGCTGGGTTCTGCCCACAGTGCGCGTGGAGTTCAGCCATCGCGTCCTGCTGGAGGAGGTTCCGTTTGACTGCGTCGTGCCTGTAGAGGTGATGAGGAAGTAGTAATACCGATCGCGGGTTCAAGTAGCACAAATCGTCGGCGGGACGCCGACGCTACGCGAAGCGCGTTCGCAGGCGCAGCGATTGCCGCCGCGGTGTTCAAAGCGACCCTTGCAGAGCCTGATTAGCCTGTCACCCGCGCCTGTTAAGATTCTCTTAACCCGCCAGTCGGTATACTTTCTATACTCGCGCGTATGCGAGGGAGGGAAAGCGATGAGGCGAGCGTTGGTTCTACTGGGCGTTCTCGGCTGGCTGCTAAGCGTGCAGCTGGCGTACAGCAATAAGCGACTACCCGTTCCCCCACAAGGCGTCGCGGAAGCGTTGGTCTCGACAGTGAACGATTTGCCTGACGGACCCAAAGCCTACGGGCGACCGGGCGACTATGTGTTGCGCAATCATCTGGCGACCTTCGTCATCGCAGGCATCCGCCCGACGCACGGCTACGGACGGTTCGGCGGCAGGCTGCTGGACGCCGTGCTGCACGAGAACGGACGACAGAGCGATTTTCTGGGCGAACTCTTTTTCGGAATCGCCGACTCGCGTGGGCTGTTCACCGCGCGCACCTTACGCCCCGAACGAATTGAAATCGCCTCGCCCGGCGGCGCGGGCAAGCCTGCTGTTGTGCGCGTGCAGATGGTCGATGAGCGATTTCCTTTGATTGACCAAACCACGCGCATGCCCAGCCAGCCGATGGGCGTGCGCGTGACGGTGACCTACACCCTCGAACCCGACAGCCCCACCCTGCTGATGGAGGCGACCATCCAGAACCCCGCTAATCGCACGCAAACTTACACGCTCGTTCTGGGCTGGATTCAGGACGACGGGATGCAGATGTATATGCCGCCGTTTGGGCACGCGAAGGCGGCGCAGGGCGCAGCAGCAGGCGCAGGCGTGTTGGCGATGGTGCAGACCCTGCGCGGCGAGATTCCTTACGCCGCCGCTGTGAACCATCGCCTCAGCTACGGGATGTACCCCCTCGGCGAACGGTTCCCGATGGTGCAGAAGGTGCAGGATATCTACCTGCTCTACCTGCTGAACAACGCGCCCGCCGAGCCAAACGGCAGCGTGAGCGTGCGTTGGGCGCTGACAGTCGGACGCGGCGAGACGGAAACCATCCGCGCCGAGCGTAATCGCCTGCTCGGTCTCAAGCCGGAGACCACGCTCGCGTCGGGCGTCGTGCGCAACGGCAACGGCGCGCCGATTGAAAACGCTCGCGTCTATATCTTTCAGCCGAACGGCGAGCGCGAACAATTTATAACTGTCGTGCGCACCGACTCGGCAGGGCGATTTCAGGCGCAGCTGCCGCAGGGCGATTATCGCGCGATGGCGTTCGCCGACTATCACACCCCGCAGGAGTTCCGCTTCAGCGCGCCCGTGAGCGCGATGCCCATAGTGAGCCTACCCGCGCCTGCCCAACTGCGCCTGCGCGCCACAGGCAGTAATAACCGCCCCGCGCCCACCACCGTCGTCTTCGAACGCCTCGACGCCCCTCGCGCGAACGCCGAACGCCTGCTCTACGGCGAGGAAGGCAACTTCGGGCGCTGGAACCGCGTCCATTTCAGCCTCACGGGCGATGAGACGCTGCCCGTCGAACCGGGACGCTACCGTATCACCCTCCTGCGCGGCTTTGAGTACGAGATTGCCCAGCGCGAGTTCGACCTGAAACCGGGCGAAACCGCCGAGTTCACCGCCCAGCTCGCCCACACCGCCCCACTCGATGGCTACTTGTCGGGCGACTACCACCTGCACACGCTCACCTCGCCCGACTCATACGACTTCTTCGAGGATAAAATCGCCTCCTATGTGGCGATGGATGTGCATATCATGGTCAATACCGACCATGACTATCACGCCGACCTCGCGCCGACCGTGCAGGCGATGGGGCTGCGCAACCGAATCGCGACCATCGTGGGCAACGAGATTACGCCCCTGAACACGATGGGGCATTTCAACGCCTTCCCGCAACGCTACGACCCGAACGCATGGAACAACGGCGCAATCGAGTGGCATGACAAAAAAGCGGGCGAGATTTTCGCCGCCGCCCGCAAGAACTACAGAGGCGACAGCATCGTGATGATTAACCACCCGCGCGCGCCGACGATGGGCTACTTCCTGCACATCGGCTTGGACCCCAAAACGGGCGAAATCAAGCGTCCAGAAGAGTTCAGCGAGGACTTCGACGCCATCGAGGTGATGAACGGCATGAGCGTCGCCGCCGCGGAAGTCGTGATGCAGGACTGGTTCTACTTCCTGAATCGGGGCAAGCGCGTGCTGGGCATCGGCACGACCGACAGCCACCATAGCTTCCGCCTGCAGCCCGGTCTGCCGCGCACCTATGTCCACTTCGGGCATCGTAACCCGGCGCGCGTGACCCCCGATAACCTGGTCGCCCAGCTGCGCAAGGGCGATGTGGTGGTCTGCAGCGGTCCCGTGTTGACGCTGACCGCCGCCGACGCCCGCAACCCGCGCCGCACAGTGCGCATCGGCGACACGCTGAAGCTGCAGGGCGACGCGATTCAGCTCAACATCGAGGCGCGCGCGGCGTCATGGGTGCGCGTGAAGTCGCTGCAGGTGATTGTGAACGGGCAGGTCGCGCTGGAGCAGCCGCTGAACCAGCCCGACGGCAAGCCGCTGGACTATAAGGCGACGCTGACTGTACCCGTGCAGGGCGAGAAGGGCTGGCTGATTGTGCGCATCGTGGGCGACAAGTTCACCGCGCTGCTACCCGACGCGCCGATGGCGTTCACGAACCCGGTCTACTACAAGCGATAGGGCAAGGGGGTACAATCTACCCTCAGTGAACCCCATCGTTCTCGGCGTCGACACGGGCGGCACTTTCACGGATTTTGTGTTGTGGCGTGAAGGGCGACTGCGCTTGCTGAAGTTGCCCTCCACGCCGCACGCGCCCGAACAGGCGATCCTGACAGGCATCCAGCAGTTGCTGCCCGAACCGCCCCCGCAGGGCTTCACCTTGCTGCACGGCACTACCGTCGGCACGAACCGTATTCTGGAGCGCAAAGGCGCACGCACGGCGTTTTTAACCACCGAGGGCTTTCGCGATTTGCTCTTTCTGGCGCGGCAGGATCGGCAACAACTCTATTCACTGAAGCCGACGCCGCGCCCGTGTCTGGCGGAGCGCGCCCTCTGCGCTGAGATTCCCGAACGCCTCGCCTACAACGGCACAGTGCTGCGCCCGCTGGATGTGAACGGGCTAAGTCGGCTGATTCGTCGTTGGAAACGCGAAGGTGTGGAGTCGGTGGCGGTCTGCCTGCTGTTTGCCTATGCGAATCCTGCCCATGAGCGCGAGTTGAAACGCCTGCTCGCGCCGCATTTCGCCGTGTCGCTCTCCAGCGAGGTCGCGCCGGAGTTCCGCGAGTACGAACGCGCCAGCACCACCTTTTTGAACGCCTATCTGACCCCGCCGATGACACGCTATCTGGAGTCGCTGCAGCGCGGGGCGCGTGGGGCGGGCGCGCTGCGTGTGCTGCTGAGCCACTCCGCTGGGGGGCTGATGGACGCCGGACGCGCCTGCGCTCACCCTGTCAGCACGATTCTGTCGGGCCCTGCAGCGGGCGTGATGGGCGCGTGGGCGGTGGGACGCGGCGTCGGCGCGCACCGACTGCTCACCCTCGACATCGGCGGCACCTCGACCGATATGGCGCTCATCGACCGCGAGCCGTTGCGCACACCGCTGGGCGAGATTGAGGGCATGCCGTTGCGCCTGCCCCGCCTCGATGTGCATACGATTGGCGCGGGCGGCGGCTCCATCGCGCGATTGGACGCCGCAGGCGGCTTGCGCGTCGGACCCGAAAGCGCAGGCGCAGACCCTGGCCCTGCCGCCTACGGCAAGGGCGAGCAACCCACGCTTACCGACGCGCATCTCGCGCTGGGGCAGTTGCTCCCGCAGACCTTCGGCTTCGGGAATGTCGCGATAGACCCCGACCTGTCGGCGAAGGCGATTGAGCCGCTGGCGCACGCCCTCGGACTGTCGCTACAGGAGGCGGCGGAGGCGATTTTGGAGCAGGCGCGGGCGAAGATGGCGCGCGGCTTGCGCCGTATCTCGGCGGGGCGCGGCGTCAGCCCCGAAAGCTGCGCCCTGATTGCCTTCGGGGGCGCAGGGGGTTTACATCTGTGTGCGCTAGCGCGCATGCTCGGCATCCGCCAATGGATTGCGCCCCCCTATCCCGGTGTGCTGTCGGCGTATGGGCTACTGTGGATGGATTGTGTCCATGAGGCGCGGCGCACCCTGCTGACGCCCCTGCCCGAAACGCCCGCCCGCCATTTGGAGGGGGCGTTGCTTGAACTGCGCGCCGAATGCGAGGCGGCGATGCGGCAGATGGGCGCGCCCGTCGGCGGCTATGAACTACACACCTTCGCCGACCTGCGCTACGAAGGGCAATCCTACGAACTCACCGTCCCCTTCGATCCAGAGCGTCCCGCGCAGGCGCGGCGGGCGTTCGAACAGCTTCACCAGACGCGCTACGGATTCGCCATGCCCGACCGCCCCGTCGAGCTGGCGACCCTGCGCATGCGCGCGGTTGCACTCAACCCCAAGCCAGCAGGCGCGTGCTGGGAGCCGTCCACAGATTATCTGTCCGACCTGCCTTCCACAACCGCACTCTGGATTGGCGACAAAGCGACGACTGTCCCCGTCATTCCGCGCGAAGCGTTGCAACCCGACGCGCCCATCCCTGCTCCCGCGCTGATTGTGCAACCCGACTCAACCTTGCTCATCGAGCCGGGCTGGCATGTCTATCTGGATTCACGCACGGGCGCATTGATTGGGCGAAGTTTATAACAGGAACAGTTTTTACCTGCGCGAATACTTAACTTGCCGTGGTGGAGTATAGGTATAATAAAGAACATCAGGCGCATATTCTGCGTCTGCTGGAGTGGGTGATGACATTGCCAGAGACACTGGAGCAGCAGGTTGAGGAATTTGTGGAGCAATACAAGCGCGAGCGGAAGACAACCTTTGTCTCTCGTTTTGAGCGGCGCATGATAGAGCAGGGGCTTCAACA
>CAYYCA010000012.1:13092-18569 GCA_964470265.1 uncultured Fimbriimonadales bacterium
CAGGGGCTTCAACAAGGGTTAGAACAGGGTATCGAGAGTTCTATCATGCGCATCCTGCTAAGTCGTTTCGGAGAGGAAGCAAAAACACTGCAGCAGGCTGTCGCCGCAATCGATTCGATAGCGATTCTGGAGCAGTTGCTCGATGGTGCGCTCGACGCGCCTACTCTGGAGGCGTTTGCTGAAACGCTTGAGCGCTATCGTGCGGCAGACGGCGAGTCGCGCGAATGACCCTCGCAGAGGTTCTACTGTTGACTGGGGGCGCGCTGGCGTACCAGACGCTCTCTTACGCTGTACCTGAACCACTTCGTGATACGCTCTCGGCAGGCGCAGGCGTGCTGGTTCCTTTGCAGAATCGCCTCGCACTGGGATTGGTGTTGCGAATTCGCAACGAGGACAATCCCGAAGCGCTGGGCTACCCCATCAGACCGATTGACGCCGTGCTGAGCCAGCCCCTGCTGGACGAGTCGCTCCTGAACCTGATGCGCCTGATGGAGCGCGCGCTGCTTTGCTCGCCCGCAGAGGCGGCGCAAACCGTATTGCCTGCGGGCGTCCGTTATCGTTTGCGCGCCGTGATTGAGCTGGTAGAGCCGTTGCCGTCGTTGCGTTCGCCCGCGCAACGGATGACGGCGGAGGCAATTCAACGGCACGGTGGGCGCGTCAGCCTCGCCGTTCTCAAGCGAGAACTTGCCGCCGCTATCTGGCAGCCAGGGCTGCGTGGGTTGCGCGAGAAGGGGTATGTGCGCACAAGTTATGAGCTGGAACCACCTCCGCCCCCTCCTCGCCCTGAGGCGTTCGTCGAGCTGACGGCGACGCCCGACGCGCTGGACGCCTTCTTTGCGAGCGAAGCAGGGCGCGCGCCTGCTCAAACCGCGCTGCTAATGCACCTGTTGGAGCATCCCGAAGGCAGGTTGCCGCGCGCGGCGCTGCTGCAGGCGACAGGCGTCAGCCCGCAGGCGCTGCGCGCGTTGGAATCGCGCGGACTGGTGCGCATAGCCCATGCGGGCGAAGAGCCTGTCGTCGCGCCCAGTCCGCCCCCTGCGCTCACACCCGCTCAGCAGCGCGCCGTCGACTCAATCAACGCTGCCCTGAGAGCAGGCAGGCACGAGGCGTTCCTGCTTTACGGCGTCACGGGGAGTGGGAAGACGGAGGTCTACCTGCGCGCCGCCGCCGAATGTCTGCGCTTAGGGCGCGGCGTACTGATGCTCGTGCCCGAAATCGCGCTCACGGCGCAGGTCAGTCAGGCGTTTCGGGAACGGTTCGGCGCGAGCGTCGCCGTGTGGCATAGCCTGCTCAGTCCCGCCGAACGCTATGTGCAGTGGCTGCGCATTCGCCGTGGGGACGCCCCCATCGTGGTCGGCGCGCGGTCGGCTCTCTTCGCCCCAATGCCCAGTCTCGGACTGATTATCGTGGACGAAGAACACGAGACCTCCTACAAGCAAGCGCACGCGCCTGCGTACCATGCCCGCACGCTCGCCGAGGCGCGCGCTTGCGACGCCAACGCCGTGTTGCTGCTCGGCTCCGCCACGCCCGCGTTGGAGACCTTCTATCGAGCCGAGCAGGAACTGCTCCGACGGCTGGACTTGCCAGAGCGTGTCGGCGGGGCACAACTGCCCGAAACCCAGCTCATCGACCTGCGTGGCAAGCCCTTCCAGCCCATCAGCCCTGAACTGCTCGACGCGCTCAAAGAGACCCTCGCGCGCGGGGAGCAGGCGATCCTGTTTCTGAATCGGCGGGGGTTCGCGCCAATGCTGCTCTGTCGGGAGTGCGGGTATACGCCGATGTGCCCGAACTGCTCGGTGGCGCTGGTGTACCATCGGGGCGCGACGCCGTTTATGCTCTGCCATCACTGCGGACATCGGCAGACGCCGCCGATGGTTTGCCCGCAATGTGGGGGACTGGAAATCCGCCCCTTCGGCGTGGGCGCGCAGCGCGTGGAGGCGACGCTGCAGCAACTGATGCCCGATGTACGCACCGCGCGCCTCGATCGAGACGCCTTCCAGCGGCGGGGGCAATATCTGCAGATTCTATCCGACTTTCGCGCGGGGAATTTGCAGGTGTTGGTCGGAACGCAAATGGCGTCGCGGGGGCTGGATTTTCCGCATGTGACCCTCGTCGGCGTGATTAGCGCGGACACAGGGCTTTATCTGCCCGATTTTCGCGCCAGCGAGCGAGTGTTTCAGCTGCTCACCCAGGTTATCGGGCGGGCGGGCAGGCGCGAGAAGCCCGGACGCGCCTTGATTCAGACCTACAATCCCGACCATCCCGCCGTGCAGCACGCCCTGAACCAGGATTACGACGCCTTCTACCGTCAGGAGCTGGAGCTGCGTCGCGAGGTGGGCTATCCGCCGTTTGTGCGTCTGGTGAACCTGCTGAGTGTGGACGCCAGCGCGCCTGCCGCTGAACGCCCCTTGAAGCAACTTGTGGAGACGCTGGAACCTCAGATTGGCGACGCGCTCCTGCAGTTGCTCGGTCCCGCGCCTGCCCCGCTGGAGCGGTTAGAAAGTCGCTATCGGTATCACCTGCTGCTGAAATTTGCGACGGATGTGGAGCCGGCTGAGATTCTCGCGCCTGCACTGACGCAGCTCGCGCCTGCCGACCGCGCCCGCGTGCAGGTAGACATCGACCCGATGCAACTGCTTTAGCGCCCCCAACGCTACAGGAATCGCGCCTCGTAAGTGCTATTAATCCTCCGAAATGCGCATCTTGCCGGGCGGTCTGGGATTGGGACTGGCAGCGTTTAGTGGGTGCGCCCTGAGAAAGGAAGCGATTCCTGAGGGGCGCACAGTGCTGCGCGTGTGGAGCATGTGGTCAGGCGACGAGGAGAAGGTGTTTCAGGGCGTCGTGGATTACTACAATCGCGTGCAGAGCAAGGTGTATGTCCAGAATCTCGGCGCGGTCGAGGATACGAAGATTATCCGCTCGGTGGTAGCGGGCGCGCCGCCTGATTTTTTCACCCTGCGCGAGCCGGGCTACCTCGCTCCGTTAGCCGCCAACAACGCGCTGCTGCCACTGGACGACTGGTTCCGCGAGTCGGGCTTGCGCGAGGCGGATTTTGTACCCGCTTCGCTCGCGCAGGGACGGTATCAGGGCAGGCTCTACTCCATGCCGTATCTGCTGGACGCGCAGGCGCTGTTTTATAATCCCGACCACTTCAAGCGGGCAGGAATCCCCCCGAATCAGCCGCCGCGCACGCTGGAGCAGATGTTAGACTACGCGCGTCGGCTCACCGTCAAATCGCCCAGCGGCGCAATCCAGACGCTGGGCATGCGCCCGCCCGACCTGATTTACATCATCGGCGCGTTCGGCGGGCAGTTCGTAGACCCGCGCACGGGCGTCCCCACTGCCGACCACCCTGTCAACCTCGAAGCCGCCCGCTACTATCGCGCCCTCATCGAGGCGATGGGCAGCGGCAAAGAGGTGCAGGCGTTCACGATGAGCTTCGGCAACGAACAGGGCACCAACAACCCCTTCTTTCTGGGCAAAATCTCGATGATGATTAACGGGCAGTGGAACACCTACTGGTTCCAGAAGTACGCGCCGCGCGTGCCGTATGAACTTGCGCCCGTGCCGTATCCTGCGCGCGACCCGCGCCTGCAAAAGCCTACATGGATCGGACAGAACATGTTCTGTATCCCACGCGAGTCGCGCCATCCGCGCGAGGCGTGGGAGTTTTTCGTGTGGATGCAGAGCGAAGAAGCGCAGCTGCTCTTCGCCGAAACAATGCACGGCATCCCGAATATTCGGCGCGTGTTGAAACACCCGCAACTGCGCACGGTGCGCTCGCCCGATGAGGCGTGGAAACGCGGCTACTCGAAGTTTCTGGACTTAGTTGACAGCCCGAACGCGCGTTTCTTTCCGATTACGCCCGTCGCCACGCTCTATCTGCACGAACTTTACACGGCGCAGGACTACCTGCTCAGCGGCAATAAAACCCCTGAGCAGGCGTTGCGCGATGTGCAGCAGCGCGTGGCGGCGGAGTATCGGCGCTGGGCGTAGCTAATGCCCGCCGATTTCCACTGCCTTGTACCCGCCGCGCATTCTGTAATACAGGAACTGCGCTCCGAACAGGAACACGAGAATCAGCGGCAACACGGCGACATAGCGGAAGGTCATCGCCGCGCCGTAGCGCAGCGCCTCATCCAGCACAGCTTTCTGCTGCTGCGCGGTCGGATCGCCCGCTTCTGCTTTTTTGATAATCTCCTGAGCGCGTTCGGGGCTGTATTTGCCATCCACAACCACCAGCTGCCGCACCTCAGGCGTGAGTTTCTCGATAGTGTGCAAGTCGTAAATGCGTCCCATGCTCGGTCCCGCGACGCCTGCGGCAATCATGCCCGCTGCGCCCATCACGGCGAGCAGGAACTCGCCCCCGCGCGGATAGCGCTCGGAGACCACGCCCAACATCGTGGGCCAGAAGTACGCTTTGCCAATTCCGAATATTGTCGCCGCGAGGAACGCCGCGCCCGCCGTGAACGAGACGCTCAACAGATACAAGCCCACTGCCGCGAACGCCGCACAGATTGCCAGCAAGCCAATCGGCGTGAACACCCGCGCCACAGGACCCGCTACCAGACGCAGTACGAACATCAAGCCCGAGGTGTAGACCAGAAACAGAATCCCGCGAATGCCCACGGTGTCCGTCAGCACCGAGCCGACCCACTGGTCGGGTCCCAGCTCGGTAATTGCGGTCATACACATACACAAGATGAGCAGCAGCACACCAGGGCGCAGAATCTGCATAAACATCTCGCCCATGCTCACGCCCGACGCGGCGCGCTCGGTTTCGGGGAACTTCTCCGTCCAAATCATCGCGCCGTAAATCAGCGCGGGTACGATAATCGTTCCAAGTCGTACCTGCCACGGCGCGTTCAAAAATTGCGCCAGCGCGAAGGTCGCCAGCCCGCCGATAATCAGCCCGCCCGGCCACCACGCATGCAACACATTCAGCTTGTGCGTCTTATCGTTGGGATACATCGTGGCGGCGAGCGGATTGATGACCGCCTCCACCGTGCCGTTCGCCAAGCCCACCAGCAGCGTGGAAAGCAGCAACGCGACGAAGCCGTAGTTCGGCGACAGAATCGTGAAAATGATTCCCAGAATGTGCCCCAGACACGCGAGTTTGAGCAGGCGTCCCATCCCGAAGGTATTCACCAGCGGCCCCACGATGAGAATCGCGATCGGGAAGCCCCAGATGCCCATCAGGTTCACCAGTCCCTGCTGTTCGTGGCTGATATCGAAGGTCGCACCCAGCTCCTTGAGGATGTCGGCGCGAATTGAAAACGCCATCGCCGTCGTCACCAGCGCAATGCAGCTGGCGATGAACAGTTTGTTATAGTTATAACTCCCCTGTGCCATGTCGCCCTCCTTAAGTGAGAGGAATCTTCGCAACAAGGGGAAAGAGTCCTGCAATTATCGAAATGACAGGGTTGTGTTCGCAACAGTGAACTTGTCATTTTCAGCCGACTCGCCTCAGAGACTGT
>CAYYCA010000013.1:0-16959 GCA_964470265.1 uncultured Fimbriimonadales bacterium
TGGTATTAGAACGACCGCCCCTTCATCAGGCGCGTCAGTTCCTCGCGCACACTTTGGGGCAGCTCGCGCCAACGCATCGGCTTTTCGGCGAGCGGGCGAAATTCACTGATGGAACCCAGGCGAATCGTCCGCCCGTCGGGGAGAACCAGCTCCAATTCGTAAAATCGCTCCACGCCGAATAGCCCCGCGATTTCGTCCAGCGCTGCCGTGTCCGACTCGCCCTCAGGCGACGCTTGAGACAGTTCCAGCGGCGTGGGACTCTCCTGCAGCGCATCTGCGCGCTGCGGGATATAGCACGCCTCATCGTTCGAGCGGACACGGAACACGCTCTCGGCAGGCAAGCCCATCGGGAAAATCGCGTTGGGGATGTCGATTGCGTCGGGTTCCCGCGGCGAGAGGCTGACCGGGGCGTCCGCATAGTAGGTCAGGTGGATCAGGGCGTTGCGCAGCGCAGGCGACATCTGGTAGAGGCGCACCGTTGCGCCCTCCAGCAGCGATTTCCGCTCCTGCTCCGAGAGGCGGTTCAGGAAACGGGCGATGGTGTGGGGGCTGGTATGGCGAAACGCAGTTGCGCCGCGCCACGACGCCCAGAACTCGCCGTGCGAGCCGTAGGGCGACTCAACCTGTGCCCACTCCAGTCGGTCGTTCAGGGTAAGATAGCCGCGCTGCAGCACGCGCGCCGTCATCCGACTGACGCCCACACGGTCAAAACGGTCGCCCCAGCGGTACGACGCCAGCAACGGCTTGGCAATCAAAACGCCGTTGCGCTCCGACCACTCTTGCTTTTGCAACACGATGGCGTGCAGTTCCAGTCGGTCGCGCCCCGACTGGATTGCCTGAGTTATCGACCGCGCCGCAATCTGGAGCAGCGCGTCCTCGTGGGGCACAGCCACTAACGCTTTGCCCTGTGCGCGGGCGTAGCTGCGCAGCAGATCCGTGGTTATCATACTGTGCGGTTCGGTGATTGCAGGATCCAGCAAGCGCAGCCGCGCCTTGTCCAGACGATAGCCGATTGGGGGCGTCTCCTCGCTTCCCAACACTCTCGACAGCGCCGTGCTGCTGTAATACGACTCGTGGAAGTTGGCGACGATATTCGCCAGCAGGCGCGATTCTTCGCTCCACTCGACGGGACGCTGACGCCACTTGCCTTCAGGCAGGGGGAATAGACCCTCGCTCCCTGACGAAAAGTAGCGCCATGCGCGATAAGCGCGTCTCGAGGCGAGGTCTTCTACATAGACGACGATGCTAAACGCCTCGGGTGAGCTGCGCAGAATCTCCAGATACAGGCGCAGGGCTGACGGGTCGACAGGCTTTGTGTCAGGCAGGCTGCCCCAGTGGAAGGTCAGGGGGCTTTCATACCCGCGCCGTTCGCGATGTCGTTCTTCCAGCGCGCCCACGCCCGCCTGCGGGTCGTGCCACACGACGCTTAGCAGGCTCTGCTCCTGCGCGAACTGCCTGAGCAGGGGAGTGACATCGAGACCAATCGGCTCCAGAAACCGCCCTGCCTGATTGCTGAACACGCGCCGTTCACGCAGGGGGATGTTGAGCAGTTTCTGTATATCCAGTTTCTGCAGCACGCGCCAGAGCAATCGCTCAACGGGGTTCAATTGCCGCGATAGCGTCAGGAGTTGCTCCCGCTGCGCCGATTCGCGGGCGTCGGGATGGTCAAGCAGATGGCTCAGGCTTTCACGCGCAGCGCGGATCTGCTCGCGCAGGTTCGCCTGCGTCCAGCGGAACTCGTCGGAAGCCTTCGCCTCGCGCTCGATCGCCTTGCGCAGGCTCGTCTTAAGCGCGGCGTCGTCCTGCTGGCGACGCTCCATCGCTCTTTTGGCGGGGCGCGAGAGTCGATAGGAGCCATTTGGCTGCTTGAACCACTCGGCGTCCAGCGCGTCGGCGAGCGCGTCCATCAGCGACTTGAGAGGGATTTTGTCCGCGTCGATGATGAGAATCTCTTTATCCAGCGGCGGCGCGGGGAACAGAGCGACATTCGTCTGCCGAGTCAGCTTCTGAAGAACCTGTGCGACGGTCTGAGCGCGTTCCTGAACCGACACGGTCTGGCTCAGGCGCGTGTCGTCTTCGCTCGCGGTAAGCCTCCCTCCTGATAGCAATCTTGTCCAGTCGCTGGTCGCGGGCACAAAACGCAGTGGCGTCACCCAATATTCTGAATCGGCGGGAATAAGGAAGTGTCGCCTGTAAGCAGGTTCCAGATTTTTACGCCTCGTGGTGAAAAGTGACTTGACGAGAACCCTGTTGCGCCCAGCCAGACGCCGTTGGTCGAGAAGTCGAGGAATGGTACCTCGTAAGGCGCGCCTTCCAGATTCAGCACACGATTCGACTGCGCCGATGCAGTGTGTAGCCCAAGTGCGAGCGCAAGGCTCGCAATCAGTATGCGTTTCATCACGCCCTCCTTCAAGCAAACTTATTATACACCAAACCCATCTTGCTAATACTGATTGGGGTTTAAAGTGCCATAAAACCTTCGTTGGGGGCGCGCCTGCCGTTTTTCGCCCTCACCCCCAGCCCCTCTCCCACTGCTTGGAAGAGAGGGGCGAGCGCGTGCGCGGCGCAGGCGTTCCCTCTCTCCCGTGCGGTGGGAGAAAGGGCGAGGGGGTGGGGGCGAAATTGCGACACTTGAAACCCCGATTGGGATAATACCAACTGGGTTTTCAAGTGCATCGTCGGCGGGACGCCGACGCTACGCGAAGCCGTTCGTAGCGTCGGCGTCCCGCCGACAATCCACCTGAAAACCCCGATCGGTATAAGACTCTCTCACGGAATCGACTCATACTGATAGTCGCCGATCCAGCGCACGCAGTTCAGGTGGGGCGACAGGGCGTTGTGCAGGCGTCGGTCGCCCGTGAAGAGCCACACGCCCAGTCGCTGCGCCAACGCCACATACGCGCTGTCGTACACAGAGCGCTGATATTGGAAGGCAAGATTAACGGCGTCATCCCAGACATCCGCTAATGGGTGGTACAGGATGCCAAGCTGTCGAAACAGTTGGATAGCCGCACGCGCGTTGGCAGGCGTGATGCGCCCCTGACGCGAGGCAACCCACAGCACATTACTGAACTCGTAGCCCAGCAACTCAGGCGCGTGCAGCTCGAGCAGTCCCGCACGCTGGTCAAGCAGCAGCGCAGACGCCTCGGCGACATGCTCCTCGTCGTTCAGAACCCACTTCAGCGCAACCGAGGCGTCAATCACCACAAGCTTCATCGTTACGGCTGGCTTGCACTAACTCCGACACAGGGAACGGCAGGATAGGCGTCTCGGAACGGATGCGAAACAACGCCGCTGCAGGGTCTAATGCGGCGTCGCCTGCAGACTGAGGCAGCACAATCTCCACCTCCACCTCGCCCTCGATCGGGGGCACTGGCTCGCCGGGCAGGGGACGCGCGGTCTTGCCGTCAAACACGGCGCGAATCACTACAGGCATCGGTACTCACCAGACCTATTGTACCTCTCTGGGGGCTACTGCAAAATAATCGTGTTTCCCCTTGCAGGCGGCGGTTGGTCGTACCAAGACCCCTCACGGGATCAATTCATACTGATAGTCGCCGATCCAGCGCACGCAGTTCAGGTGGGGCGACAGGGCGTTGTGCAGGCGTCGGTCGCCCGTGAAGAGCCACACGCCCAGTCGCTGCGCCAACGCCACATACGCGCTGTCGTACACAGAGCGTCCATGCTGTTGGGCAAGACGCAGTGCGTCTGTCAGGAGATCTTCGCGCTCATAGTACTCGATGTCAATTTGGAAGAAAGCCGCCTGAGCGGTGAGCGCATCGGCGGCTGTGATACGCCCCTGACGCGCCGCCGCCCACAGCGCGTTGGAAATCTCATAGCGCATCAGGGAAGGCGCTGCGATTTTCAGCCGTCCGTCAGAAAGGTCTTGCAGCAAAGCGTCCACTCTGCTCACATCGCTCTCGTCGCGCAGGTAAGCCTTGAGCGCCACTGAGGCGTCAACGACGACGGTTTTTACCGGTGTCATAGCAGGCTCAGAATCGGCGACCTTCCTCAATCAGTTCGTGGAGCGGTCTATCCAGAGGCGGAACTTCAGCGCGCATCTGGCGCAGCCGTTCGATTGCCCGACGCGATTGCTCTGCACGGGCGTCTCGTAGCACAATCTCCACCTCCACCTCGCCCTCGATCGGGGGCACTGGCTCGCCGGGCAGGGGACGCGCGGTCTTGCCGTCAAACACGGCGCGAATCACTACAGGCATCGGTACTCACCAGACCTATTGTACCTCTCTGGGGGCTACTGCACGATGATTGTTATTCCCAGCAGATTCTCCAACAGGTAGAGAATCGCCATCAGCCCCCACGCGCCGAGGAGAATCTGCAAAATCCCGCTATTGAGCAGGCGCAATCCGAAGGGCGGGGTCGCACCACTGAGTGGGCGCGCCCGGCGCAGCAGCTCCTCCCCCACGCGAATTGCGTTCAGCAGTTGCCTGTCGGTGGGCGGCTTCGTGGTGGCAGCCCACTGAAGGAATCCCCCGAACGCGCGCCAGAACATAAGCGTAAAGAGCAGCGCCATCAGCAAGGCGAAGTCGCGCGAATCGCTGTCGGACACGCCGAAAGTGAACACTTTGGACAGCCCCAGAAAGAGCGCAATCCCTGCCACGAGGTTCGTGCCACAGCGCGGATGCACACGCGGCATCCGACGCACGACCTCCAGGGTGAGCGGCTCGCCCCGTTCAATCGCATGCACCACCATATGCTCGGCGGCGTGCGTGCCTGCAATCGGGAGCAAGCGCATGAGCAGTAGGAACACGACGAAAATCGAGCTGCGCAACACCAGCCCCATCACATCGGAAAAGAGGAACCACTGCCCTGCAAACGGCGAGTTGTAGTAGCTATACAGGGGGATGCCGAGCCGATCCTGCGCCCACCACATCCCGCCGATAATGAGCCAGTTCGCCAGCAGGAACAGCGCGAACAGCAGCGCGCCTGTGAGCATCAGCCCCAGCGTGCCCGCGCCCGCGCTGACCACGCCGTTGGTGAGATACACGCCCAGCGGCGTTGCCATCCCGCCAATCAGCCCGACCTGGGGCAGGCTAATCGGGCGCGCCGCGAGTCCTGCCAGCGTAATCACGCCCACATAGCGTCCCCACGGATCCACGCCCAGCGCGGGCTGCTCACTATACGCAAGGGTCTCGGCGGCTTCCTCGACGGGCGTATCGATGGGTAGGCGCAGGAACGCCTCGTCCATCCACGGCGCGACGGGTTCGAGCCAGTCCGCGCCCTGCTGAATCGCCTCGCGCAGGCGCGATTCGGTCAGCACGCCCACCGGCGCGCCGAGTTCGATAATCGGCAATACGCCTGCGCCGCCCTGCGCCATCAGCTCCGCCGCCCGCAAGAGGCTATCGTCAGGATACGCAGGTGGAACGCGCTGCAATTTATCTGCCACAAAGAGTTTCTCGCTCATTCCTGCGCCAGTTGCTGGTCGTACTGCAGATAGCGGTCGTACTCCAGCAGTTCGTACAGCTCCGCGCGGGTCTGCATCGCGTCGAGCATCGGGGTCTGCGTGCCGTGCTGCTTGATACACAGCAGGGTCTGCTCGGCGGCTTTCATCATCGCGCGGAAGCAACTCATCGGGAAAATCACCATTTTATAGCCCATCTGCGCGAACTCATTCACCGTCAGGTAGGGCGTTTTGCCGAACTCGGTCATGTTCGCCATCAGGGGGGCAGGTACGGCGCGGGCGAACCGTTCGAACTCGTCGGGCGACTGCAGCGCTTCGGGGAAAATCGCGTCCGCGCCTGCCTGCAGGTAGCGTTTCGCGCGCTCGATGGCGCCCTCCAGCCCCTCAATCGCGCGGGCGTCCGTGCGGGCGATAATCACAAAGTTCGGGTTGCTCCGCGCGTTCACCGCCGCCTTGATTTTGGCGACCATCTCGCTGGTGGAAACAACCTCCTTGCCCTCTAAATGCCCGCAGCGTTTGGGGCTGACTTGGTCTTCGAGGTGGATTCCTGCCAGTCCTGCGCGTTCGAGCATCTGCACAGCGCGGGCGGTCTGCAACGCGCCGCCGTAGCCCGTGTCGGCGTCAGCAATCGCGGGGATGTTCACGACGGAGGTGATATAGTTGCACACCTGCGCCATTTCGGGCAGGTTAATGAAGGCATGGTCAGGCAGTCCGAGCAGGCTGTTGGTCACGCCCGCGCCCGAGATGTAGAGCGCTTCATAGCCGTGGAACTGCACGAGCCGAGCGAGCGCGGCGTTGAACACGCCCGGCATCACGACGATATTGCGCTGCTCCCAGAGCAGGCGCAATCGCGCGCCCGGATCGTCAAGCCGCGCCTCGCGTATCAGTGGAAAGTTCATTCGCCTCGTTTCCCCAGCATCAGGATGTCTGCGCGGGTGAGCGTGATGACCTTGCGCACGCGCTTATACTCCACCTCGCGCGTCGGATTCTCCACTGCGCGGCGCAGCGCGTCCGACACCTGTGCGTATTTCGGCACTTCGATTGGCGCAGGCTTCTCGCGCACCGTCTCCAGATACCGCGCGTCCCACATGCCGACCCCATCAGAGCCGATTCGATCCTGAATATTCGGCGAGGCGTAGCGCGGCTCGAAGATGAACTCCACCTCGTACTCCTCCGCCTTGAACGGATACATCTTCGGGTCTTTGCTCATGTCGATTTCACGGCGGAACTTCTCTTCGCGCACTGCCAGCGAGTCCTGCATATAGGTCAGCTTCGGATCCACCTCGAAGGTAAAGGTCTTCAGGGCTTTGGGGCTGTATTCGAGGGTTCTGCCCTTGTCGCGCAGGATGACCGTGACGCGCGCGCCAATCGCGGGAATGCCCAGCCTGCCTTCCACCAGCAGCACGCGCGGGCGCACGACCTTCACGGTAGCGTCGAACTGCAGGTCTACCGGCGGCTGGGTTTCGGGGTCAGGACCATAGCGGCGCAGAAGATCGAGAATCGTGTCCTCCAGATTCTTCTGGCGCACATCGTAGAGGTTGCTCGCTTCCCAGTCCTTGCCCCGATCTTTCTCGGCGTCAAGGAACAGCTTCGCCCAGTGGTCAACGGCTTCATCAAATCGCCCCGATTTGAACAGGGCGTGGGAGAGCATATGCCGCCGCGCAGGAATCATATCTTTGTATTCGTTCGCGACCTGCATCCACGGCACGGCGTTCGTTGGGTCTTGTATCTTGTGGTAATACATCCAGCCCATCTCGAAGTAGAGATCCCACACAGCGGGGTTGTTCTGGATGCCTTCCTCCAAAAACTTGAGGGCCATGGGGATATAGCGTCGGTCAGAGCGTTGCGATTCGTCGGTGAAGTTGTAGCCCATATGCCACGCGCCCGTGGAGTAGACATCGATGTTATGGGGGTCAAGCCAGGTCACGAGGCGCAGCATGGGCAGCACAGCGTCGTAGTTGCCCGAATCGAAAAAGCCGTCGGCGCGCACCCACAGAATCGCCGCCATGAACTCACGGAAGCCCGCAACAGCGACCAGGAGCTGTTCGGGCGCGAGTCCAATCGGCGTCGCCTGCTTAGGCGCGTAGTTGCGCACCCAGAGCGGAAAGATACGCATCTGCAGCACTGCCTGCACAATCAGCAGCGCTGCAAGGACAATCCAGAGTTTACTATAATTGCGTTTCATTCGGTCTCACCTCGAAGTTCATCGATATCGATACCGCGCTCAGCCAGCGCAGCACGAATGCGGCGCAGTTCGGCTTCAGCTTTCTCTGCGCGAGTTAGCACTAAATTCCCGTCTCTGTCATACAGGCGCAGCCACTCGTAAGTACGCCCGTGATACTCGCCTTTCCACACGCCCAGGTACGCTCCCAGCACCTCGCTCCAGAGCCAGCCGCGCTCGTTTGGCTGAATCTGACGATAGCGCGTGCGCCTTGGCGACAGGCGATACCCTACCAGTCGCCGCCGAACGCGATCGTACATAAAATATTCCGGCGTGCGGAACACTTCGGCGTAGAGTCGTTTGTTCTCGCGCTCGTCTTTGTACCGCGTGCTGGGCGAGACAATCTCGATTATCAAATCGGGGTAGCGACCGTTTTCCTCCCAGACCGTCCAATTCCCGCGCGGTTTCGTACCGTCCACGCCTTTGACCAGGAAAAAGTCAGGACCTTTATATTTCGCCTCGCTCGTGCGCCCCGCCACATATTCCTTCACATCAAGGGCTTGCTCAAGGCTATAGTAGATGAACATATTCCCCCCGCAGAAGTAGTCTTTTGTGTCGCCCAGATGTTGACGCATAACATCATCCAGCAGGGGGATTTGCATCACATGGTAATCGCTTTCCAATGGAACGCCATCTCCTTCAGGCAGGTCGAGATTTTTTATTCGCTCAAGGAACTGCCAGTCGTCGCAGTGCGCCTCCGCACGGACGCGCGGCGGGCGTCGAGGAGGTTTCGGCTTGGCGACGGTAGCCCCGGCTGGCATAGCAATTGGATTATACCTAATCGGGTGCGACAGTGTTCCTACCGCGCATCTCTTCCGATGTTCAGTGCGACGGCATTCTTGCCGTCGCACCAAGTTCACATCTCACGCTGATTGAAGATTAGCATACTCGCCACGAGCAGCAACGCGATATACACAATCGCGTACGCCACCGTCTGCACCAGGTAAGCGAACTCGTCTGTCAGTACCTGCTCTGGATTGATAATCGGGTTCTGCACATTGAAGTTGGCGAAGTTGGGCAGGATGACGGTCAAGATCTGTACGGGAATGCGCGTAAGTGGCGTGACTTCAGGGTTGCGCTGGATGGTCTCCAGAAAGCTGCTCAGCAGGTTGCCCAGCAGGAACACGCCGCCCGACAGGAAGTAGTTCACCAAGGGCGAGACGAAGGTGGAAAAGAACAGCACCACCGCCGCCAGCAGCGAACTCTGGAAGAAGAACATAATCAAACCGCGTATAATCTTCGGGTCAAACTCGCCCAGCGCCATGCGCGAGGCGATTAGGAACACGATGCCCATCATCAGGTACATAAAGCCGAGCGTGCCGACCGCGCCGAAGAATTTGCCCAGCACGAACTGATACCGCTGCACGGGCTTGGAGAGAATCGTATAAATCGTGCGTCGCTCGATCTCGGTCGGAATCATGCCCGTACACATGATGATGGCGATGAAAGTGCCTGCAAGCTGAATCACGCCGAATCCGAAGCTGATAATCAGCGTGCGTGCGCCGCGCCCTGCTGCGAACGGCTCGAACGCCGGACTGATGAGAATAATCAGCAGCGCGACGAGCAGGATTACCATCAGAATCCGCTTGCGCACCGCTTCGCCGAAGGTCGCCCCCGCAATCGCAAAAGTCGCATTCATGCGTTTTTGCCTCCTTGAATGGTCTCCACGAACAGGTCTTCCAGCGAGCGTCGGTAGGGCTTGACGCTGATGATATGCCCGCCCGCCGCGCGCACGATGTCGATCACGCGATCCACCGAGCCGTTGTCGGGCTGCTCTACAATCAGGCGTCCGTCGTGCAGGCTCACCTTGCCGCCCAACTGCCGTATCGGCTCGACCGCGTTGTCAGGCACTTTGTCGGCGATGACCTCCACATGCCCGCCCGCGAGCAAATCCTCGATGCGCCCCAGCTGCACCATCACGCCGCGATTCAGAATCGCCACGCGGTCGCACACGCGCTCCACATCCGAGAGCTGGTGCGAGCTGATAAAGAGCGTCTTGCCCTGATCGCGCAGGTCGAGAATCATATCGCGAATATCGATGTGCGCAATCGGGTCTAAGCCCGCCGTCGGCTCGTCCAGTATCAGCAGTTCGGGGTCGTTGATGAGGCACTGCGCCAGCCCGATGCGTTGCTGCATGCCCTTGGAGTAGGTGCGCAGCGGCTGGTCGGCGGCGCGGGACAGCCCCACCCGATCCAGCAATTCGTTCACGCGCTTGCTGCGCTGGGGTTCAGGAATGCCGAACAGCTTCGCATAGAAGGTGAGAATCTCGCGCCCTGTCATGAAGTCGTAGAAGTAGGGGTTTTCGGGCAGGTAGCTGATTTTGTAATGGTTCTTGGGGTCGCCTGCGGGCTTGCCCAGCACATACGCCTCGCCCTCAGTCGGGTAAATAATGCCCAGCAGTACCTTAATCGTAGTGGTTTTCCCTGCGCCGTTGGGGCCGAGGAAGCCAAAAATCTCGCCCCGATGCACCTCAAGGTTCAGATTCTTGACCGCATCGACGGGCTGTTTGCTCCACAGTCCCGAATAGCGCTTGGTCAGATTGACCGTTTTAATCGCTAAATCGCTCATTACCGCCTCCTGTTGTGATGATGAGTGCGCAAGGATTATACCCGTTTCTCAGAGAGCGGGGGAACAAGGATGGCAAGCAAACTTTACAGGGATTTTGACAGGAAATCGCGCCTTGCTCCCGAAACTTTTCCCCGTAGGGGAGGTTGAAATGCGACCGCTAATTGGGATTGGGTTGCTTTGTGCGGGGCTGTTTGGGTTGGCTCGTGGGCAGCCTGTGGAGCCGCGCAGTTTCCCCGCGCTGAAGCTGAGCCGCCCGCCTGTCATCGACGGCGTGGTGAACCCCGACGAGTGGGCGGAGGCGTATGCGGTGGAGCGGTTCTGGTCGCCCTCGCGTCAGCAGTGGGGAGCGTTCCCCACGCGCGCCTACATCGGCTATGATGCAGAAGCCATCTATGTCGCCTTCATCTGCGAGGATCCTGAACCGAGCCAGATTCGAGCGCAGGAGACCAAACGGGGGGGCTATCTCGAAAACGACGATACGGTCATGGTGCTTATCGAGCCGCAGGCGCGCGGGCTGGAGCCGTACACTTTCACCGTGAACGCGCGCGGGGCGCAGTCAGACGATTTCCCCGCAGGCACGACGGAAAACATCCGCTGGCGCGGCGACTGGCAGGCGGCGGCGCGCATCGCTGAGACGGGGTGGAGCGCGGAGCTACGGATTCCCTTCCGAATCCTGCGCTACCCGCCGAGACAGAACCGCTTCGGCATTATACTGGAGCGATTCATCCCCCGCCTAAACGAGATTTACACCTTCCCGAACATGGGGGCGTACTATTCCGAGCGGCGTCAAAGCCTCTGGACAGGGCTGGAGCCGCCTCCGCCGCGCTATCCCGTAATCCTGCTGCCCTATTTCACGGGCGACAGTGACCCGAACCAGACCCGCGGGCGAGGCGGGCTGGACATCCGCTATATCGCAGGCGACCCGCTCACCGCACTGTTCACGCTCAAGCCCGACTTCCGCAACATCGCGGCGGATGTGGCGAATGTAGACTTCTCGTACACCGAGAAAGTGCTGGCGGAGACGCGCCCGTTTTTCCAGGAGGGGAGCGAGTTTATGCCCCCCCGCGCCGCCTTCTACAGCCTGCGCGTGCAGGAGCTGAACACAGGACTGAAAGCCTTCGGGACGCTGAGCGACTGGCGCTACGGGGCGACCGTGGGCGAGTATGAGTTTCAGGGGCGCAAGCGGCAGTTCGGCGTCGGGCGCGTGCGTTATCAGTTCGCAGAACGCTCGTTTATCAATCTGATTGGCGTGCGTCTGCAGGGCGATGTGCAGGAAGACACGCTCGGCGCAATCGTCGATACGCAGCGCATCACGGGCGAGGGCGAGCTGCGTCTGACCGCCGCCTACTACAAACTCAGCGGCGACCGCGACGGCGCGTATCAGCAATACACGCTGCTGCGCAACGCCCGCGAACGCCTGCCGAACTACCTGCTGCAGTACACTGACATCGAGCCAAACTACCGACCCCGACTCGGTTTCGCGCCCGAAACGGGCTATCGCGGGCTGAAGGTCGGCGTGTTGTGGTTCAATCGTCCCGAAAGCGAGCGACTACTCTATACAGAGACCCAGCTGACCGCCACGCGCCGCACGCGCTATGGCGGCGCACGACTGGACGAAGGCGTCTCCGCCTCGCAACAGTGGCTGTTCACCTCACTGAATCGGATTACGCTCAACCTGGACTATCTGAATCGCCCGCCGAATATCGACCGCACGCTGGGCGTCGAGTATGCGTGGAATGTGCTGGACATCTATCGAACGGGGAGCGTGTTCGTGCGTTTCGGCGACCAGAACGGCGGGCGCAGCCTCTACGCGCAGTTCACACAGGCGTATGAACTCGCGCCGCGATTCCGACTCAAGTTAGATTTGGAGAGCCTCGACATCGACTATCCCGACGCGCCGTCCGACCGCGCTCGCCAATTGATTTTCACGCTGAACTACGAGATTGACCCCGAACGCGCGATTGGCGGCAGGCTGATTCTGAATCGGCTGGAGTTCGGCGGCGAGGTAGAGACCACCCGCAACTTCTACCTGACCTATTTGCAGCGTGTGCGCCGCGGGTTCGACCTCTACATCATCTACGGCTTGCCCAACGCGAGCCGCACGCAGAATCGACTCGCGGTGAAGCTCATCACGCCGCTGGAGCTTTGAACCGATTCCCGAACGGCGCGACGGAGGTATACTTCCGTAGAATGTCCAGAACTGCTACCCAGCAGCGCCGCGCTTCTGCAAAGGGGCGGACTCAGCCGCTTTCCGCGCCGATCCCGCCTTCGCGCTATCGGTTTACCCCAGAACAGTTCCACCGAATGGGCGAACTTGGGCTTTTCGACGATGATAATCGCTATGAGCTACTGGAGGGAGATGTATATCTCATGCCGCCTGAGGGTCCGGAACACGCAGTTTCCAAAGAATGCACTGTGAGCTGCTTTTATGAAGCGCCGCGGTCGCGGGTATGGCACATTCGTGTGGAGTCGCCCTTGCGTCTTGGCGACAGTGAACCCGTGCCCGATGTCGCGATCGTGGCGGGGCGATCGAGAGACTACACAGGCGCGCATCCCACCACTGCCCTCCTGGTGATCGAAATCGCCCGAACCTCGCTGGAGGTCGATCGGCAAAAGAAACTTCCAATTTACGCCCAGGCGAGCATCCCCGAATGCTGGATTGTCAATCTTCAGGAGCGTGTACTGGAGGTCTATCGCGAGCCAGCGAACCGTCGCTACAAGTCGGTGCGCTATTACACGCCTGATGAGACCATCCGCCCGCTTTTTGACCCGGAGATTACCCTCAGGGTAGCCCGCCTGCTGGGCGAGGATGAGGACTGTGCCGAATGAATTGCATTACCGCTTCAGATCCTTCGCCACGCTGAGCATCTCGTCGGCGGTTTGAATCGCGCGCGAGTTGACCTCGTAGGCGCGTTGCGCCATAATCAGGCGCACCATCTCGTCAACAATCTGCACATTGGAGGCTTCGAGGCTGCCGCCCGCGATGCTGCCGATGCCGTTCGTGCCCGGCGCGCCCTCAATCGGCTCGCCCGCAGCGGGCGTGAGGCGATAGAGGTTCATGCCGATACGGTTCAATCCCGCCGGGTTCACGAAGCGCACGAGCGTAATCTGCCCGATTTCCTCCACGCCGTCCTGCCCGCCTCGACGAACGCTAATCACGCCGTCGCGCCCGACCATAATCTGCTCTGCGTCGGGCGGGATGATAATCTCTGGCTCCAGCGGGTAGCCGTGTGAGGTGACCAGTCTGCCCTGCGCGTCGAGCTTGAATCCGCCGTCGCGCGTGTAGGCGACCGCCCCGTCGGGCAGCAGTACCTTGAAAAAGCCGTCGCCCTCAATCGCCATATCGAGCGGGTTGCCCGTCACCTGCAGTGCGCCCGTGGTGAACAGCCCGTAGGTGGCGGCGGGACGCGACCCCAGCCCGACCTGCAGACCGCTTGGCAGCTGCGTGCCGCCCGCCGCCGTCGCCCCTGCAGGACGCAGCGTCTGATAGAGCAAATCCTCAAAGTCGGGACGCACGGTCTTATAGCCGTTCGTGTTCACATTCGCCAGATTGTTCGCAATCACATCGATATTGAACTGTTGCGTCTCCATGCCTGCCGCAGCCGTGTGTAGAGCGCGTATCATAGTTGTCCTCCATTAGGAATCTGTGGCACGGGCGTCTCGCCCGTGCGCAAGTTGTGCGTGCGCGGGACGCCAAACTACGCCGAGTAGCACGGGCGAGACGCCCGTGCTACTATAGCTTCGCCAGTTCGTTAATCGCTCGTCCCAGCGTCTCATCGTGGGCGTGAATCGCCTTCTGGTGGGTCTCGTAGGCGCGGATGAGTTCAATCATGCTCACCATCTCGCGCACCATGTTCACATTCGAGGCTTCCAGCGCGCCGACGGCAACGCGCGGGTTCGCGACGGGCTGCGCCGCGCCGACGAAGTAGCCGTCGGGGTCCTTGGCGAGGTTGCCCTGCACAATCAGCACCTGCCCGACCTGCGCGCCGTTTGATAAGATTGCGCCGTTTTCGCCAATCTGTATCGCGGCGGTTCGGGGAATCTGAATTGGCTGATTATTCGCGCCCAGCACGGGATAGCCCTCGCGCGTGGTCAAAACGCCTTGCGCGTTCAACTGGAACGCCCCGTTGCGCGTGTAGCGCACGCCCTGCGGGGTCTGAACCGCGAAAAAGCCCGCGCCGTCGATTGCGAGATCAAGCGGGTTGCCTGTCGTTATCAGCGCTCCGGGGCGAAAGTCGGTGTAGAGTTCGCGGAGGATTGCCCCTGCCGAGAGCGCGCCAATCGGCTGGGACTGCGCTCCCTGCACGCGATAAAGCTGTCGTTCATAGACCGTCTCGAACACGGGGCGGTCAGCTTTGAAGCCCGTCGTGTTCAGGTTCGCCAGATTGTTCGCTATCGCATCCTGCGCTTTCTGTCGGGCTGCCATTCCCTCGGCAGCCACATACAGTCCGCGTAGCATCAGCGGGGATTATCGGCAGGGGCGGCGCGATTTTATACTCTAAAACGCGACATACGCCGCCAGTCCGTGAACGCCCCCCTCGCGCCCGAAGCCGCTCTCTTTGTAGCCGCCGAAGGGGCTGGCAGGGTCGAACTTGTTATAGGTATTGCACCACACGACGCCCGCCTTGACGCGCGAGGCGAACTCCAGATACTTGCTGCCCTTGTTCGTCCACACGCCTGCCGACAGCCCGTAGCGGGTGTTGTTTGCAATCTGCGCGGCTTCATCGGGCGTGCGGAAGGTCAGCACGCTCAGCACAGGACCGAAAATCTCTTCGCGGGCGACGGTGTGCGCCATGCTGACCTTCGTCAGCACCGTCGGGCGATACCAGTAGCCCTTTGGGGGCAGCGCACAATCGCATTGATACAGCTCCGCGCCTTCCTGCACGCCGATTTCCACCAGACGCTCGATTTTGCGCAGCTGCGGCAGGGAGTTAATCGCGCCGACATCGGTGTTCTTATCCAGCGGGTCGCCCACACGCAGCAGCTGGATGCGCCGCCGAAGTTTGCGAATCACGAGGTCAGCGATGCTTTCCTGTACCAGCAGGCGGCTGCCCGCGCAGCACACATGTCCCTGATTGAAGTAGATGCCGTTCACGATGCCCTCGATTGCCTGGTCGATTGCGGCGTCTTCGAAAATCACATTCGCCGCCTTGCCGCCGAGTTCGAGCGTGAGCCGTTTGCGCGTGCCTGCGACGGCTTTCTGAATGAGCCTGCCGACCTCGGTGCTGCCCGTGAAGGCGATTTTGTCTAAGTCGGGATGTCGCACGAGCCATGCGCCCGTTTGTCCGTCGCCCGTAACGATGTTCACCACGCCGGGGGGCAGTTCGGCTTGCTGGAACACCTCGCAGAGCAACAGCGCGGTCAGGGGCGTGGTCTCGGCGGGTTTCAGCACCACCGTGTTGCCGCACGCCAGCGCGGGCGCAATCTTCCACGCCGCCATCAGCAGGGGAAAGTTCCACGGGATAATCTGCCCCGCCACGCCGAGCGGTCGGGGCGTGCGCCCCGGAAAGGCGTATTCCAGCTTGTCCGCCCAGCCCGCATGGTAGAAAAAGTGCGCCGCCGCGAGGGGAATGTCCACATCGCGCGACTCGCGGATGGGCTTGCCCCCGTCTAAACTCTCCAGCACAGCGAACTCGCGCGAACGCTCCTGCAGGATTCGAGCGATGCGGAACAGATACTTCGCGCGCTCCTTGCCGGGCAGCTTGCTCCAGACCTGCTCGTAGGCGCGCCGCGCAGCTTGCACGGCGCGGTCGATATCTTCAGCGTCGGCGTAGGCAACCTCCGCGAGAACCTCCTCATTAGCGGGGTTAATCGTCTCAAAATAGCGTCCACTGCGGGGTTCCACGAACTCGCCGTTAATGAACAGTCCGTAGCGCGGCTGGAGTTTGACTATCTCGCGGGCTTCGGGCGCAGGGGAATACTGCCACACGCTGCCCTGCGCTGCCTGTCCGTCCTGCCCGTTCCGACCGTTGCGACGCATAGCAGGATTATACCGCGCCTTTTGACATCTCATTGGATGGGCGTGAATCGAAACCTCGATTCAGGTACTCTATTCGAGTGGAATCCAACAAGGAGGCGACGATGACCATTTTGCAGGAAAAAGATAGACAGACTTTGCAGCAGCGGTTTAGCGGTTTGCAGAACACGGTGAAGCTGGTCGTGTTCACTACGAACGAGCAGCCTGAGACCAGCGAGCTGTTGTCGCAGATTGCGCAGGAGTTAGTGAGCGTTGGGGGCGGCAAGATTACCCTGGAGCAGCACAGCGTTGACGCGGAGCCGACCGTAGCGCAGGAGTATAACATCACTTTTGCGCCCGCGATTGTGGTGCGCACGGAAGAGAAGGACTACGGAATCCGCTATCTGGGTGTGCCTGCAGGCTTCGAGTTCGCATCGCTCGTGGGCGCGATCGAGGATGTGGGCAGGGGCGACCCTGGTCTCTCGCCCGACAGCCGCCTGATGCTGGCGAATTTGCGCAATCCTGTGCATATTCGCGTGTTTGTGACCTACGGCTGCCCGTACTGCCCCGCCGCTGTGCGACTGGCGCACAAGCTGGCGATGGCGAGCGACCTGATTACCGCCGAGGGCGTCAGCAGCGAGGAGTTTCCTGAGTTAGCCAATCAGTATGGGGTGATGGCAGTGCCCAAGACCGTGATTAACGACCGCCATAGTTTCGAGGGCGCGCTGCCTGAACCCGCGTTCGTGCAGCATGTGCTGCGTGGGGCGTCAACCAGCGGGCTGATTATTGTGCCGT
>CAYYCA010000014.1:0-16581 GCA_964470265.1 uncultured Fimbriimonadales bacterium
AAGGAGGGGGGCGAAGCGATGTGGAACAGGGACGATTTAATCTTTGAGGGACTTATACCAACTGGGGGTTCAAATGAAACAAGCTGCAGCCCTCACCCCCTGTCCTCCTCTCCCGCGTCGCGGGAGCGGGGGAACCCGCAGCGCGGCGCATGCACGCGACTCCCCTCTCCCACGCGGTGGGAGAGGGGTTGGGGGTGAGGGCAAACAACAGCTGGCGCGCTGCCCACGAAGGTTTTGTCTCGCTTGAAACCTCGACTGGTATTACTTTCGCGAAATTGAACTTGTCGTCTCGAGCCAAAGGCGAGGAGCCTCAGCATAGGTAGCAACTTGGGTTACTTCTTAATCCCATGCTCGATCTTCTTCCAGTAGGTTTCGAAGTCGAAGCCGGGGCTGTGCGCGGGCACATGGCAACTCATGCATGATTGCTCGCCCGCCTTGCCTAACCGGTGCTTTTCGGGATCCTGGACATGGAGCTGAGCAGGTCCGTGGCAGCTCTCGCAGCCGACATCTTTGAGGGTGGGGGTCTTCTCCATGCTCTGGAATCCGCCCTCAAACTCCAGCCCAACCACATGGCACACCACGCACTCAGGGTCTTTGTCGTGTTTTTCGTCGATGAGGGTCTGCATAGCTTTAGCATGGGGGGTGCGTTGCCAGATGCGGTAGTCTTCGGAGTGGCAGGGCATGCAGGCGCGGCTACCCGCGAAGCCGCTGCCATTGAGGGTCGGGCGGCGCGGCACCATCGCCAGCAAGTTCTCGGCTTCCACCCGCGCCAGATAGCCGAGCTTAATCGCCATCACCTGCTCGTCGTCTTTGAAGTCTTCTGTAAGGCGCGTATGCTCCACGCGGGCGATTTCGTAGGGCGCGTTCTCGCTCAGATGCGCAATCCCGACGAACTTCGCGTCGTTGCCCGCGAACACGAGGCGCGTCTGTCCGACCTGCTTCGTGGGCAGCGGTCCGTCGCCGCCGTTGGCGTACACAATCAGGTGAAAATAGGGGTGCGCCTGCGCAATCTGCTCGGCTTCCTGCGCCGTGCCGTAAAAGAGCAGCACGCGCAGGTCGCCCATCGCCTCAATTTGCGGACGCAGCTCGTCCAGTTTCTGGCGCGCGGGAACGACGCTTAGCTGCGGATTGCGATTACGCAGGGCGTCGGCATGCTTTTCTGAGATGAGTCCCGCAATCAGCACGCGCAGGGGACGCCCCTGATGCCGTTTTTCTACCAGCGTGTAGGCGTCAAAGGCGGGGTTGCCGCCTTCCTGCACATTCCCGCAGAGCATCGCCCCCTTGAACTGCATCTGCAGCGAGCGCAGGTAGTCCATTCCCAGCATGAAGTCGTACTTGCCCAGATTGAGCGCATCATAGCCCATCTGATTGAGCATCTCGATGAGCGTCTCGGCTTTCAGCTCGTCCTGACGACCTGCCGCTTTCGTCAGGTCGCCGTTTTCGAGTTTGAGCAGAGTGTGGTTCTCTTCGAGTTGCTTGAGGAGCGTTCCGCGTCGGGGGATGCCGCCTACCATCGGCTTGCTGCAGCCGCAGGGCGTGAGGTAGCCGTTGATTTCCGAGCCGAAAATCACCGCGAGCGGCAACGCACGGGAAGTAGTTTCCGCAGGGCGATAAAAACCGACCGCAACGAGCGCAAGGAACGGCAGCCCAAAAACCACCCATTTCGAACGCATCGTTTCACCCGCCGTAATTATAGCCGAATTTGCTCCTATTCTGGCTCCTACTTACACCGATCGGGTTTTCCCGTGCATCGTCGGCGGGACGCCGCCGCTACGCGCGCCGTTCGTAGCGGCGGCGTCCCGCCGACGATTTGCGCTACGCGAAACCTCAGTTGGTATTATTACAACAGCGTCTTCACCTTTGAGGCATTTATTGCCTGCCTGCTCACCGCAACAGATTGGGATCCGTCACGCGCTGTTCA
The DNA here is from genome assembly GCA_964470265.1 of uncultured Fimbriimonadales bacterium. Lineage (GTDB taxonomy): Bacteria > Armatimonadota > Fimbriimonadia > Fimbriimonadales > GBS-DC > GBS-DC. The sequence continues at coordinate 1,922 of CAYYCA010000014.1, forward strand.
CGCACACGCTGTTTCGGTTTAGAGTGCGCCTTGAGTTCAGCGAGCAGCGCGTCATATTCGGCGCGGTCGACGGGGAGGGGCACAGGCTTTTGCCGCTTGCTGGAGAGAATGAGCGCGTTGATGACTTCAACTGTGCCCAGCCCTTCCTCGCCCGGAGATATGATTGGCTCGTCGTAGAGGATGGCGCGGGCGAAGTTCTGTATCAGCGCGGGCTGCCCTTCCAGCGCGCCGTCGGGCTTCGGCGGGATGGGCGGTTCAACACGCTCGGCGGGGATGCTGTCCCACATCCCCTCCGCTTCATAGGTGAACTGACGGATGGGGTATTTGAGACGCCAAACTTGCAATTCGCCGTCATGCAGGCGCAGTTTGCCCATGTCGCCGCAGATTTCGATCAGGTTCTCGCCCGGCTCCTCGTTGGTGGTGGCGTAGAGGTAGCCGTGTGCGCCGTTAGGGTATTCAACGAGTGCGAACGCCTCATCTTCGGTTTCGATATCGTGCAGCGCGGCGCGGGTCTGTCCCCATACGCGGCTGGGCATGCCCCCGAACCAGAGCCAGAGGTCGATGAAGTGGGGGGCTTGATTAATCAGTACGCCGCCGCCCTCACCCGCCCATGTGGCGCGCCAGCCGCCCGAATCGTAATACGCCTGCGTGCGATACCATGCGGTGATGAGCAGGGTGCGTCGCACTTCGCCCAGAACGCCCTGTTCAATCAGGCGGCGCGCGGCTTGCACCTCGGGGCGGAACCGATGCTGATAGCCAATCGCGAACTTCTTGCCCGACCGCTGGGCTGCCTCCAGCATGCGGTCGCCGTCGGAAACCGACACGCACAGCGGCTTCTCCACCAGCACATGCAAGCCGTGTTCAAACGCGCTGACGGCGACGGGGGCATGGGCATAGTGCGGCGTGGCGATGAGCACGGCGTCCACCTGCCCGCTGCGGAACATCTCCTCATGGCTCGTGAAATAGGGAACCCCGTACTGCTCGCCCGCGTGCTGAGCGCGGTCGGGGTGCGTGTCGCAGACGGCAGTTAGTTCCGTTTCTGGGACAATCTCCTTCAAAAAGCGGCAGTGTCCCAGTCCCATGCCGCCCAGTCCGACCACGCCAAACCGTACCCGTTGCATAGCGGACTTGATTCGGCGTGCGTGCCTAAAATCCTCTACTCCACCTGCCCTTCGTCGCGGGCGCGTTCCCACGCACGGAGGCTCTCCAGCACATTTTCATAGCGCAGGGCGCGGCGCATCGCCCGAATCTCGTCGGCGGTAATCGGACCGAGCTGCTCCGTCGCTATCCACTCCTCGACGCTGCGCTCATCGTTCTCCAGATAGCTCAGAATCAGCTCGTCCCACGCCGCTTGGCTCAGCATTCGCTCAGCGCGATGTCCACACTGCCCGCACTGGAAATGCACCTCGACGCGATTCGCGCCCATCGTATGCGTGTGGTAGGCGATGTAGATGAAGTCGTCCAGCGTAATCGGCGTATTGCAGCGGCGGCAGCGAAGTCTCATGGCGCGCTCCCTCCCCAGTTGCGCGGTAAAAAGATTTGCGTATATTTATACAGCGCGTAGCGGTCGGTCATCCCCGCGATATAATCGCACACTGCCTGCGCTCGCGCCTCCAGCGTGTCCTCTTTCGGGCGGAACTTCTCGGACATCTCGTGCGGGTTCTCAAAATAGTATTCGAACATCTGATGGACGATTCGGGTCATCTTCTCCCGCTCGCGCTGCACATCGGGGTGATGGTAGAGGTGTTCGAACATGAACTCTTTCATGGCGTTCATCGCTTCCAGCATCGGCTCGCTCATCTGTACGATGGGCTTGCCGTCGCTTTGCTCCACCACATCCATCACCATGCGGGCGATTCGCCCGCTGTGGGTGTCGCCGAGGAACTCGATCAGGTCGCGCGGTAGGTCGGTGGGACTGAGCAGCCCCGAGCGGAACCCGTCGTCGAGGTCGTGGTTCAGGTAGGCGATTCGGTCGGCGATGCGCACCACCGCCGCTTCCAGATGCACGGTCTTCTGGGTTTCGTGCGCAGTGAGGTCGGCGCGCCCTTTGGAGTGCCCCACAATCCCTTCGCGCACCTCGTAGGTCAGGTTCAGTCCCCTGCCGTCTTTTTCGATACAGTCCACCACGCGCAGGCTCTGCTCATAGTGGCGGAATCGGGCATGAGGCAGGTACTGGCGTAGAATCTCGTCCAGCGCTTCCTCGCCCGTGTGCCCAAATGGAGGATGTCCGAGGTCGTGGGCGAGGGCAATCGCCTCCGTGAGGTCTTCGTTCAGGCGCAGGGCGCGGCTAATCGTGCGAGCGATTTGCGCCACTTCTAAAGTGTGCGTCAGGCGCGTGCGGTAATGGTCTTCGTTGGGGTCTAAAAACACCTGTGTTTTGTGTTTGAGGCGTCGGAAGGCTTTGCTGTGGACGATGCGGTCGCGGTCGCGCTGGAAGGCGGTGCGCACTGGGTCGGGCGGTTCGGGAATCGGTCGCCCGCGCGAATCCGCGCTCTTAGTTGCGTAAGGCGCGAGGATTTGATACTCCAGCTGTTCCAGCCGTTCGCGTACCGTCATCGCCGTTTCAGTATTCAATCAGGGAAAAGACATCATAGCCGCGCAGGTGTTTGCGTCCATCCAGAAAAGTGAGTTCAATCAGGAAGACGAATCCCGCCACCGTACCGCCGAGCCGTTCGATGAGGCGCGCTGCCGCGCTTGCCGTACCGCCGGTCGCCAGCAGGTCGTCCACCACCACCACGCGCTGACCGGGTTCGACGGCGTCAGTATGCATCTCCACCGTGTTCGTGCCGTACTCCAGCGCGTACTCCTCGCTGATTTTCTCGCCCGGCAGCTTGCCCAGCTTGCGCACGGGCACGAAGCCCAAGCCGAGATTAATCGCTATCGGCAAGCCGAACACGAAGCCACGCGACTCGATGCCCGCAATTACATCAGGCTTGAGTTGCCGCGCATGGTCGGTCATCAGGTCGACGACTTCCTTTAACGCCTGCGGATGTTTCAGCACGGGGGTGATGTCTTTGAAGATAATCCCCGGCTCCGGAAAGTTCGGGATGTCGCGCACCAGTTGCGCCGCCAAGATTTCTGCCATTGCTGCCTCCTGTTTTTGCGGGGTAAGTATACCTCAAAGGGTAAAATCAAACTATGAGCCAGACCGGTTTGCTGGCGCCGCCAGAACAGAGTCAAGCGCGTGGGGAGCCTGTGAATCCCCTCCAGCGGCTGAAGTTCACGCCCGAAATGTTCCATCGTCTGGGTGAACTCGGCTTCTTCGACGATGCTACCCGCTATGAACTCATCGAAGGAGACATCTATCCTATGACGCCCGAAGGACCTGAACACGCCTTTGCAGGCACCGCGCTTCAGTATCGATTTACCCAGCCGACGGCGGATTGGCATGTGCGGGTCGAGCGTCCGCTGATTCTGGGTGAAAGCGAGGTGATTCCTGATGTCAGTATCGTCGCAGGTCGCCCGTTAGACTACCGCACGCAGCATCCGACCTCAGCGCTGTTAGTAATCGAAGTGGCGCACACCTCGTTGCCAAGAGATCGTTCGCTCAAGTATCGCGTGTATGCACGCGCGGGCATTCCCGAATACTGGATTGTCAATCTCTTTGAAAAGCAACTGGAAGTCTATCGCGAGCCGCAGGGTGAACTGTATAAGTCTGTCCGCTATTATACTGTCGGAGAGGCGGTTGCGCCCCTCTTCGCCCCCGACTTACAGGTAAGCCTCGATGAACTGTTCGGGTAGCGCCGCAGCGCCTTGTCTGAATCGAGAATGACCCTCGAAATCGCGCTCACGCTTGGTCTGCTTGTCGCGGCGATTGCGCTGTTTGTCAGCAATCGCTTCCCGCCTGAGGTAGTCGCGCTGATTCTGCTGGCGACGCTGCTGGTGAGCGGTCTAATTCCAGTGGAACGGGGGTTGCGCGGGTTCAGCAACGACGCGGTGATTACCATCGCCGCGATGTTCGTGCTGAGCGAGGGGCTACAGCGCACGGGGTTTATCAGCTGGATTGCGCGCGGGTTGGAGAAGCTGGCGCGACGCGCGGCGTGGCTGGCGGTGGGCGCGCTCTTAGTCCTCACGGCGTTTCTCTCGGCGTTTGTGAACAATACGGCGGTGGTCGCGCTCTTTATTCCGCTTACGCTCGCCGTCTCCGAGATGGCGCGGCTCAGCCCCTCGCGTCTGCTGTTGCCGCTGTCCTACGCCTCGATGCTGGGCGGAGTCTGCACGCTGATTGGCACTTCCACGAACCTGATTGTGAACGGCGTGGCGCAGGAGCGCGGGATTGCGCCGCTGGGGATGTTCGAGTTCATGCCGCTCGGACTGATTTTCACGGGGCTGGGGTTGGCGTATCTCTTCGCGGTTGGGATGCGCCTGTTGCCCGATCGGCGTCCCACCGCCGACCCTGCCGACGCCTATCGCCTCAGCGCCTATATTACGGAAGTGGAACTCACTAAAAAATCAGGCGCGGTCGGCAAACGGCTCATGGACGCCGACTTTGTGAAGGAACTGGGCGTTGAGGTGCTGGACATCTGGCGCAACGATGTGCGCCTGCTGCCTCTGCCGGACCGTATTCTGCAAGAAGGCGACATCCTGCGTGTGCGGTGCAACCTCCAACGCCTGCAGCAGCTGCAAGGCGCGTATGGGCTGAAGCTGATTGCAGACGCGCAGGCGCACACCGAATCCGAGCCGCCGCTGCTGGTGGAGCTGGTGCTGACCCCGAACTCGTCGCTGGTGGGCGAGACGCTGCGCAGCAGTCGGTTCCGCAACCGTTTCGGCGCGACGGTGCTCGCCCTGCGCCACCGTCAGGAGATGGCGCTGGAGCAGTTCGCCGACACGCCGTTGCAGGCGGGCGACGCGATTCTGGTGCAGGTCGAGCGGGAGCGATTGCCTGAGCTGCTGCGGATGCCCGATTTCCTGTTCGTGTCGCAGACGGAGGCGATGCGCCCGCGCCCGTTCAAAGCGCTCCTCGCCGGGCTGATCATGATTGGCGTGGTGACGGTCGCCTCGATGGGCTGGTATCCGACCTCCGTGGCTGCGCTGGTGGGCGCGCTGCTGATGGTGTTGACGGGCTGCCTGAAGCCCGACGAGGCGGTGCAATCCATCGACTGGCGGTTGCTGATTATGCTGGGCGCGATGCTGGGGCTGGGCGCGGCGATGGAGACCACAGGCGCGGCGCGCTGGCTGACCACCAACTTCATCGGCGCACTGGGGGCGTTGGGACCGATTGTCGCTTTGTCGGGGTTCTATCTGCTCACCTCGCTGTTGACGGAAGTGATGTCCAACAACGCGACGGCGGTGCTGATGGCGGCGCTGGCGATTGAGGTCGCCGCGGCGCTGGGGGTGGACGCGCGCCCGTTTCTGTTCGCCGTCGCCTACGCCGCCTCCGCGAGCTTCATGACGCCGATTGGCTACCAAACCAACACGATGGTGTTCGGCGTGGGGCAGTATCAGTTCAGCGACTTCGTGCGCATTGGCGCGCCGCTGAATATTCTGTTCTGGATCCTGGCGACGCTGCTAATTCCGAGGTTTTGGGGGTTTTGACTTTCATTCCTGCGCCTCTCGGATCTCCCGAATCGCCCGCAGATGCTCTTCATAAGTGCGCGAGAAGCGGTGGTAGCCGTTTGCTTGCGCCACATAGAACAGATACTCGGTCTGTTCTGGCTCCAGCGCGGCGCGGACGCTCGCCAGCCCGGGATTCGCAATCGGTCCGGGCGGCAGCCCCCGATTCAGATAGGTATTGTAGGGTGACGGATGCTTCAGGTCTTTATACAGCACGCGCTCCTTCCAGTAGCCCATGCCGTACAGCACGGTTGCGTCAATCTGCAGGGGCATGTTGATTTTCAATCGGTTGTAAATCACCGACGCCACGCGCGGGCGTTCATCGTCGTGCAGCACCTCTTTTTCAATCATCGAGGCGATGGTGAGCAGTTCGTGCAGGCTCAACCCGCGCTGCTGCATGGCGTCTTTGTAGCGCAGGTAGACCTGCTGGCGCGTCGCGTTGAGCATCGTGCGGATGGCTTGCTCTGCGCCTGTACCGGGAGGCAGGCGATAGGTGGTGGGGAACAGATAGCCCTCTAAGTGGAGGTTTTCAGGCAGGGGCATACCGATGTCTTTGAAGCGTTGGGGCTGCTGACAGAGGGCGAGGAACTCCTCTTTGTCGGCGACGCCGCGCTCGTGCAGGCGTTCAGCGATGCGGGCAATCGTCCAGCCTTCAGGGATGGTGACCCAGTTGCGCGTGAAGCGTTCGTGAATGAGAATGTCGGCGATTTCGAGCAGGCTCTGGTTCGGACTGAACTCGTAGTCGCCCGCCGCAATCTGGGCTTTCCCGTGGCGTTTCACCCACCATGCCAGCAGGCGCGGGTTGCGGACGAGTTTGCGCTCGGCGAGCCGCTCGGCAAGGGCGTCGGCGTCTATCGGCTCGCGCAAGCGCACCAGCTGAGGCTGAAAAGCGTTGCTCAGCGGGCGCGTCTGCAGGTAGAACCAGACGCCCAACGCACCCAGTATGAGTAGGGGCAGAGCCACACAGCCAGCGAATATTACACGCTTCATATAACTTAGTCTGTTTTCCACTCTTCCTCGGGAGTCTCTGCGGCTAACATTATTGAGCGCAAGGTTTCTATGAGCAACGTCTGACCAGCATGAGCAGGTACCGTGACGCGCAGACCTTTTTCAGGGTGTCACCACTTTCTGTGGCTGCCTTTCTGAGAGAGAAGCACAAGCCGTGGCACTGCAGGATTTGTTCCGCCTCACGCGCAGTCATTCGGCGGATACGCCCCATTTTAGACTGCCACCTCACGCACGATCGCTTCAGGAGACAGGGTCAGTTCATCAGGCTCCAAATACAACTCTATCGCTTCCCGAATGTTCTCTAGCGCTTCCTCCAGCGTTTTGCCTGCCGAGACGCATCCAGGCAGCTCTGGACACCACGCTGCCCACTCGCCTGTTTCAGGGTCAGGCTCCAGCACGACGCGCGATGTTCGAACGCCGTTTGCACGCATAAATCAATTCTACCCCGCTACAGGGCTTCCCCTGCGCACTCTCCAGGCAATCAGGCGCGGCAGTCCCGTGAAGAGCGCGACGCCCGCAAGAGAAATCATCCAGAACACAGGGCTAAATGCGCCGAACAGCCCGCGCCCGACGAACTGATTGCGTAGCGCAATCCCCAGCGTGACGCCCAAAACCCACGCGAGGGGCAACGCCCACTTCGGCGGCTGCGCCCGATAGACGCCCAACGGCAGCGCAGCGACGAACCAGCCCATCAGAAATGCAGGGAGGTTGCGCTGCAGCCCGTACTCATCGAGCGTGCCGTGACTCTGTAAGCCGACCAGCACGAACAGCGTCAGCGCAACGCCGTCACCCAGCATCCAGCCCCAACGCATACCATGAGGATACCCCAGCCGTGGGTAAGGTATAATTGGAATGTGGCAATCGCTCCAGAAATTATTCCTTAGTGTTTATGAAAACCCTGCGTTTCTCTGGCGTTTCGGAGGCGAACCTGCTCTCCGAAGATAAGGTCGCGCGAACCGTCTGGCGTCTGGCGTTGCCGACGATGACGGCGTCGGTGGTGCAATCGGCGAACAGTTTCCTGGATCGGATTTTTGTAGGGCGTTTAGGCGCGGACGCGCTGGCGGCGGTGGGCGTCGGCAGCCAGCTGGTGTTTCTGACGATGGCGCTGGCGATGGCGGTCTCCACCGGCGCGACGGCAATCGTGGCGCGGATGGTCGGGGCGAACGACCGGCAGAGTCTGCGCGAGGCGGCGCGTCAGGCGTTGGGCATCGCGCTGGTGTTGGGAACCGTCTTCACGGCGCTGGGCTACCTGCTGCTGCCGCAGATTATCCGCTGGTACGGTCTGGAGGCGGGAGCGGACGCGAAAGCTCGTCAGTTCCTGATGCTGGCGCTGCTGGGCGCGCCCGCAAGCTTCGTAATGATGGGGCTAAGCGGCACTTTTCGCGGGCTGGGCGACACACGCTCGCCGATGTACGCCAGCATCGTCGCGACCATAGTGCATATCGTGGGCGATTACCTGCTCATTTTCGGCAAGTTCGGCTTCCCAAGGCTGGGCATTCAGGGCGCAGGAATCGCGATGGCGCTCTCGCTGTGGGCAGGGGCAAGCATGTTGTGGCTGCAGTTATGGTTCGGCTCACGACGCGAGTTGGCGACGCCAGCCTTCCCCGTGCTCGCATGGTGGAAACGCATTCTGCGCATTGGGCTGCCCGCCTCCGCGCGCACTTTTATCTATAGCACGAGTTCCGTGATGTTCACGGGCGTGCTGGCGGCGACGGCGGCGGGCACGGCGGCGGTCGCCGCGCTTCCGATTGGGCTGACCGCTGAATCGATTGCCTTTATGCCGGGGTTTGCCTTCGCGATTGCGGCGTCTGCGTTAGTAGGTCAGGCGCTCGGCGCGAAGAATGAGCGGCTCGCGGAGCGGTTCGGCTGGACGGCGGCGTGGCAATCGTGCGTCGTGATGACCACGATGGCGGTGGTGTTCTATGTGTTCGCAGAGCAGTTCGCAGGGTTGTTCACCACCGACCCGCAGGTGAAGGCGCTCGCGGTCGCCTACCTGCGCATCAACGCGCTGACCGAGCCGCTGCTGGCGTTTGGGATGACCCTGGCGGGCGCGCTGCAGGGCGCGGGCGACTCGCTCAAGGCGATGCTGGCAACCCTGCTCACGCAGTGGGTGGTGCGCGTACCGCTGGCGTACCTGCTGGCGTTCGGGCTGGGCTGGGATGCGCACGGCGCGTGGTGGGCGATGGCGCTCAGTTCAGGCTTCAGCGGGCTGCTGATGATGGCGCTGTTCAAGCACGGCGGGTGGAAAAAGGTAAAGGTTTAGCAGCAGCCGATTTACCCTTCGACAGAAGCGGCGCAGCACGGGCGAGGACACCCGTGCCACGCAGCAGATTATGCGTCGTAGTAGAGCGCGAACTCGTAGGGATGCGGGCGGAGCAGAATCGCGTCCACCTCTTTCACGCGCTTGTACTCCAGATAGGTCTCCAGCAGGTCAGGGGTGAACACGCCGCCGCGCAGGAGGAACTCGTGGTCTTGCTCCAGCGCGTTCAGCGCGTCGGCGAGCGTGGGAGGCGTGGTCGGGATGCCCTTGCGCTCGTCGGGCGGCAGCTCGTAGAGGTCTTTGTCAATCGGGTCGGGCGGCATGATGCGGTTCTGGATGCCGTCGATGCCCGCCATCACCATCGCTGCGAATGCCAGATACGGGTTGGCGGTCGGGTCGGGCGCGCGGAACTCGATGCGCCGCGCCTTCGGGCTGCTGGAATAGGTGGGGATACGGATGCACGCGCTGCGGTTGCGCTGGCTATAGACCAGGTTAATCGGCGCTTCGTAGCCCGGCACCAGTCGGCGATAGGAGTTGGTGGTCGGCGCAGCGAACGCCAGAATCGCAGGCGCGTGCTTCAAAAGCCCGCCGATGTAGTAGAGCGCAGTCTCCGAGAGCATCGCGTAGCCCCGCTCATCGTAGAACAGATTCTCACCGCCTTTCCACAGACTTTGGTGCGTGTGCATGCCCGAACCGTTGTCCTGAAACACGGGCTTGGGCATAAAGGTCACGGTGTAGCCGTTGCGCGCGGCGACATTCCGCACCACATACTTGTAGAGCTGTACCTTGTCCGCCATGCGCACCAGCGTATCGTACTTCATATCGATTTCTGCCTGACCCGCCGCGCCGACCTCGTGGTGTTGCACTTCCACCTCAACACCAACCTGCTGCAGGGTAAGCATCATTTCAGTACGCAAATCCTGCAGCGTATCAGCGGGTGGGCAGGGGAAGTAGCCGCCCTTCAGGCGCATTTTGTGCCCCAGATTCGGACCTTCCTCGCGCCCGGTGTTCCACTCCGCCTCGTTCGAGTCGATATAGTAGTAGCCGAAGTGGCTGCCCTGCGCGTAGCGCACATCGTTGAACACATAGAACTCTACTTCAGGTCCGAAGTAGGCGGTGTCAGCGATGCCCGATGCGCGCAGGTAGGTCTCCGCTTTCTGCGCCACATAGCGCGGGTCGCGGGTGTACCGCTCGCGCGTGATGGGATCCACCACATTACAGATTACGCTCACTGTCGGGACTTCGGGGAATGGATCCATAAACACCGTAGCAGGGTCAGGCAGCAGCAGCATGTCGGAGACATTGATGGACTGGAAGCCGCGGATAGAGGAGCCGTCGAAGCCGATGCCTTCTTCGAACATCTCCTCTGTGAACGCCTCGATGGGCATCGAGAAGTGATGCCACATGCCGAACAGATCCGTGAACTTAACATCAACGACACGCGCGTTATGCTCGCGCGCGAACTGAATCGCTTCGCGTGGACTCATAGTAAGCCTCCTGTGATAGATTATAGGGAACTGGCGAGTTGCCAGCAGGCGCGCTCGCGGTTGAGCGCGTTCTGAGGCGGCGTCGTTGCCGACAGGTGTGGGCAACCGAGCGACGCGAGAGGAAGTCTGCACGCTTCGTCGCAATGCAGTGAGGCGCGTACGCGCGGTTCGGGGATATTATACTCGATGCGGGCGCGGAATGCAAGGGGTACGGAGCCGTAGCTCTTTCTAAAGCCGACTGGTTTTAGTCCCCGCTCTCCCGCGCTTTTTGGATCGCCTCTTGCATAATTGCATGCAGCGGCGCGCCATGTTGCTGGGCAAGCGCGGCGCAGTCCTCGTATTCGGGCGCAAGATGAATAATGCGCTCGCCGTCGCGCGCCCGTTTGACCCGCACGACGCCGAACGCCGTTTCCACAAACTGGTAATCGCGCTGCAGGCAACGGCGGTTCATCAGGCTGTAGCGCACGCCCAGTGTGGGCGTCTCCCGTAGCAGGAGTTGCATCATCGCCTCAGCCCGTTCGGGCGACGCCAGCACGGTAATCTGCACGCCCGGGCGGTTCTTTTTCATCTGCACGGGCGTGAAGAACACATCGAGCGCGCCCTCCGCCAGCGCGCGCTCCATCACATAGCCCAGCTGCTGCGGCGTGGCGTTGTCTAAGTTGGTCTCAATCTGCACGATGCTCTCCCAGTCGCCCGTGGGCGTTTGGAGCGCGTCAGTCGATTCGCCCACGAAAATCCGCAGCAGATTGGGCAGGGGACGGTCGGCGTGCCCTGCTCCGTAGCCAATGGACTCCCAGCGCATGGGGGGCTGCACGCCGAAACGATGGCTCAGCGCGACCGCCAGCGCCGCGCCCGTGGGCGTCACAGTCTCGCCCTGAATCGGGATTCCGTAAGTGGGGACGCCGCGCAGGAGCTCCACGACGGCGGGCGCAGGCAGGGGCAACGCGCCGTGCGCCGCCTGCACAAACCCGCGCCCCATCGGCAACGGCGAGCAGACGATTCGTTCCACGCCCAGCGCATGGAAGCCCCAGCACGCGCCCACCACATCGAGAATCGCGTCTACCGCGCCCACCTCATGGAAATGCACACGGTCAGGCGTTGTGCCATGCACCGCCGCTTCCGCTTCCGCGAGGCGCGTGAACACCGCGGCGGCGTTTCGCTTGACAATCGGGGGTAAATCGCCATGCTCGATAATCTCCAGCACATCACTCAGGTGGCGGTGGGGCTGACTCTCGTCATGTGTAATATAGACTCGTCGCGCGTAGATGGCTTCAATCTCCACGCGCTCGCTGCGCCACTGCCAGCCCGAAATCGGCAGGGAGCGCAGCGCGTCTAATAGCTCACTTTCCGAAACGCCCACCTCGATCAACGCCGCGAGCGTCATATCGCCCGCGATGCCCCCGATACAGTCCAGATACGCCAGTTTCATAGGATTTCCAAAACCTCCTTCGCGGCGCGTTCGCCCGATTCGATGGCGCCGTCAATATACCCCATCCAGCGCGTGGCGGTCTCTGTACCTGCCCAGAAGATGCGCCCGACAGGTTGACGCAGCGCGTGTCCAAACTGAGTCCACGCTCCTGGGGGAAAGTGCGCGCCGTAGCACCCGCGCGACCAGGTTTCCGCGCTCCAGTCGTGGTCTAAATAGAGTTCGGGCTGGGCGGCGCGCTCGCCGAAGTAGCGCACGAGACACTGAATCGCCGCCGCGCGTCGCGCCTCGAAACCCGCCGCGCTCATCCGCCGCGCCGACGCCCCCTCCATAAAGCCAAGCAAGATTCCGCACGAACCGTCAGGCGGCGAGTTGTCAAACACCAGGTGCAACGGCTCCAGGTCGCTTGTGACGAACCCGCTTAGCCCTTGCTCGCGCCAAAAGGGGCGGTCGTACACGGCAAAGCATTTGATGACCGAGCCGTTCGGCAGGCGTTGCGTTAGCTGGTCGCGCGCCGGGGGCAACGGCGGGTCGTACTCGATGCGCCCTGCCAGGGTCGGGGGCACAGCCACAATCACCGCCCGCGCCGTGAAAGCCGCTCCGCTTTGTGTCGTCGCCTGAACCCTATCGTCGCGTTGCGTAATCTGTCGAACGGGCTGACCCAGCAGCACATGCTCGCCGAGCGGCTCTGCGAGCTTCAGGGCGAGGCTCTGCGCGCCCTCAACGAACCGATCCTGCTGCGCCCCGCCGCGTGTATTGCTCAGACGCTCCACCCCACCCCCTGAATGAATATAAAACAGGGCGTGCAGCAGCGAGAATTCAAACGGCTCGGCGGCGAACACCGCCTCCGAGAACAGTTTCAGCCCCCAGCGTCCAACGCGCGTGCGCATACTCTGCTCAATCCAGCTCGCGAAGGTCATCGAGTCCCATGGTTCGGCGAACGGGGCGCGCCAGGGGGCGTCTAACGGAACCTGCTGCGCCATTTTATCCAGCCTCGCGATGGCGTTGCCGAAGTCTAAAAGGGGCATTAGCCCCAGTTTCGGAATTGTGCCCGCATATCGGCGCGCCTGCCCGCCGAAATAGACAAGGCTTTCGCCGTCTGTGTATGTGGGAAACAGCTCCGCGCCGAGCCGATGGGCGAGGGCATAGGCGCGCTCCTGTGTGGGCCCCAGCCACTGCCCACCGAGATCAATCCAGCAATTGGGTGCAAGCGCATGGCGCAACAGGCGTCCCCCTACCCGCTCACGGGCTTCCAAAATCAGAACCTCTTTGCCCTGCTGTATAAGCGCGTGCGCCGCGACCAGCCCCGCGACCCCTGCGCCCACAACAATCACATCCGCTTCCTGCGCCATCGACGCATAACAAGTTCGCCGTTTCAGCAAGGTTTCCTGTGGCAGGTTCTGCCCTGATGAAACCTGCGGAATTTGCCAATTAATACGGAGGGGCAATTCCCCCAACGGAGGCGAATGATGCGTATATGGAGACGAGGTCTTGCGGGTATTCTGGGCGGCGCACTTTTTTCGGCGGCGTGCGCTCAGTGGACGGTCAGCGGCAGCAACATTTTCTATAATAACGGGAATGTAGGAATCGGCACAAGCAGCCCCACACATCGGCTTTCAGTAGTTAGCGCGAGCAGCGCAATAGCGATTTTCGGCAACCATACAGCAACCAGTGGGACAGTGTATGGGATATGGGGACAGATTGCCAGCACGGCGGGCGCGGGCGTGTACGGCTACGCTGCGGCGACGGCGGGCAGCACCTACGGTGTATGGGGGCGTGCGGATAGCCCAGCGGGGGTAGGCGTGTACGGCTTCGCGACCGCGACCTCTGGAACCACCTACGGCGTGTGGGGGCGCAACGCCAGCACCGCGGGCGCAGGCGTGTACGGACTGGCTGCGGCTACCACGGGCAGCGTGCGCGGGGTTTACGGCGTCAGCGCCAGCAGCAGCGGCGTCGGCGTGCTGGGACAAGCAACGGCAACCACAGGCAGCACCTTCGGCGTGCAAGGGTTGAGCGCCAGCACAGCAGGGGTAGGTGTGTACGGCTTTGCGACCGCGACCTCTGGAACCACCTACGGCGTGTGGGGGCGCAACGCCAGCACCGCGGGCGCAGGCGTGTACGGACTGGCTGCGGCTACCAGCGGCGCAAACTACGGCGTCTATGGCGCGAGCAATAGCCCTGAAGGCTTTGGCGTCTATGCCCAAGGCGACATCGGCGCAAGCGGGTTGAAGGCGTTTCGTATCGACCACCCGTTGCGCCCCGAAACGCACTACTTGTATCACTTCTGTACCGAAGCGCCTGAACCGCTTAATGCCTACAGCGGCGTCGTGACACTTGACGCGCGCGGCGAGGCGTGGGTGCAGTTGCCTGACTATTTCGAGGCGATTAACCGCGACCCACGCTACACGCTGACGCCGATTGGCGCGCCGATGCCGAACCTGCATGTGGCGGCGGAGATACAGGGCAATCGATTCAAAATCGCGGGCGGCGCGCCGAATCAGAAGGTCTCATGGCGCGTGGAGGCGGTACGCAACGACCCGTATGTGCAACAACGCGGCTTCCAGACCGAACGGGAGAAGCCACAATCCGAACGAGGGAAATACCAGCACCCCGAACTCTACGGTCAGCCCGCAGAGCGGGCGCTGCGCCCCGCCGCGCCTGAGCCTGTGAACCGACCTGAGTTGTGAGGGGGCGCGAGATCCCCGCTCCGCTCGGAATGACAAAGTATTTTCGCGAAAATCCCCTTGTCATTCCGAGCCGAAGGCGAGGAATCTCAGTACAGGTAATACCGATCGAGAGTTCAAGTAGTGCCAATCGTCGGCGGGGATGCCGACGCTACGAACCGCCCGCATAGCGTCGGCATCTCCAACGGCGACGCGCATGGTACACTTCTACCATGGCTTGGGATGGGGTCTCGGTCGAAGTG